>NZ_CAWUDP010000002.1:0-271704 GCF_963920835.1 Scytonema sp. PCC 10023 | reverse complement strand
AAAGCTGAGAATCTCGAACAAGCTATCAAAGCTTACTCCGCCGCTTTGGAAGTTTACACCCCTGACGCCTTCCCGCAACAATGGGCTCAGACGCAAAATAATCTGGAAAATGCTTACCGTAACAGAATACGCGACGGCAAAGCTGAGAATCTCGAACAAGCTATCAAAGCTTACTCCGCCGCTTTGGAAGTTTGCACCCGCGATGCCTTCCCCTCAGAATGGGCTCAGACGCAAAATAATCTGGGGACTGCTTACTGTAACAGAATACGCGGCGACAAAACAAAGAACCTCGAACAAGCTGTCAAAGCTTACTCCGCCGCTTTGGAAGTTTATACCTGCAACGACTTCCCCCAAAAATATCTTGAGACTTTATTTAACCTGAGTATTGTTTACCAACAGTTAGAGCGTTGGATATCAGCTTATATTACCTTAGAATCTGCAATAGATACTATTTTGCAGAAGCAAATTGTTTCTGGCAATGAGACAAAACACGAACAAGCAAAAGAATGGAACAAACTTTATCCTTGCATAATAGAAGTTTGCTTGAAATTAGAAGAATACACCAAGGCATTTAAATACATGGAGCTTAGTAAAACTCAAACTTTGATGAAAGTTATGTTGCCAAAAATTGAGTCAGATATTAAAGAAGAGAAAAATAATTTAAAAGAATCAGAAGAAAAGAAAGGACAAACTTTAAATCTCAAGCGTTTAAATCAGTTGTTAGAACAGCGCGAACAATTGATGTTAAGAAATATCGGAGAACCCATCAAATTAAGTGATATTCAAAATCTGTTAAAGCGAGATAAGCAAAAGACTGCTATCATCCAGTGGTACATTTTTAGTGATTGTTTTCGTGCTTTTATTATCACCAGCGATAATGAAAACCCAGTAATTTGGAAGTCGAAAACCCAAGACTTAGAAAATTTGCACAAATGGTGGAAAGAATATCTTCAACTTTACTTTAAAGATAAAGCACTCTGGCGACATTGCCTCAATGAGAAACTTAGCCAACTGGCTGAGATTTTACATATACAGGAAATTCTTGACCTTCTATCACCAAAGTGCAATAAAGTTATTTTCATTCCACATCTTTACCTGCATCTGTTACCTCTCCATGCTTTACCAATACTAAAACAAAGAGAAGAAACAAAGTTTTTTAAAGAAAAAACTGATTTACAGGAACATCTCATTGATAAATTCTCCGAAGGTATAATTTATGCACCATGCTGTCAACTTTTGCGCTTTACTCAAATCCAAGCTAAAAGATTATCTTCTTCAAAATCAGGCGACTTATTTGCAATTCAAAATCCCACAGGGAATTTAGATTTTGCCGATATCGAAGTCGAGACAATGGCTGCTAAATTTAAGCAACCATATATACTCAAAAAGAGTAAAGCAACAGCAGCAGCGTTAATGCAACCTCAAACTGCAAAAATTTTTCGCGATGCACACTGGCTACATTTTTCTTGTCACGGTTACTTTGATTTTAACTTTCCTAAAAAATCAGCTTTGCAGTTAGCAGATTCTTACATTTGTCCTCTCACTACCGATGCAGACAAATCTCGTTACTTGCGAGTATCTGACAACGCAGGAATTGATTTAGAAAAATGTCTCACCCTAGAAAATATATTTCAATTAAGTTTACCTAACTGTCGTCTTGTCACTCTTTCTGCTTGCGAAACTGGCTTAGTTGACTTTGCCAATAGCAGTGATGAATATATTGGTTTACCCAGTGGGTTTATCCACGCAGGTGCAGCTAGTATCGTCAGTAGTTTATGGGCTGTAGATGACTTCTCCACAGCTTTATTAATGATTAGATTTTATGAAAACTTGCAAAAAGATTCCAACCAAAATGTGCCACTTGCTCTTAAACAGGCGCAGCAGTGGTTTCGTCAAGTCACCCAAGTCCAGTTACTCCAATGGCTTGATTGTAAAATAGATATGGATGCTCAGCAAAAACAGAAAGTTAAAGAGAGATTAGAAAAAAACTATAAACCAGAAGAGCGACCATTTAAAAAGCCGCTTTTTTGGGCAGGTTTTTGTGCAATTGGAGAATAATAGGAGAAATAACTATGGAAGCAGATAAGATTATTGAAGCATTTACACAAGTCGTTAGAGAACAAGATTATGTCTTTTCTGACGCTGCAATAGCAGATATCCCCACGCTGCAGAATAAACTTGCTGCTATAGAAAATCTCACTTCACAAGCAATTGCAGAAGTTATTCGTCAGTGGTACATCAACCATGAATCTGTGAGAGATGCCATACTTGTTCAAGAACGAGAAATTAGTAAAATCCTCAAGACAAAACCACAAAGCCAAGAAAATTTTATTCAAAATACCTCTACCATTCTGCAAGAAGATCTGGAAAAACTATACGAGAGAAAGAAACCAGAAAAATTAGATGATACAAAAAAGGCAGATAATGAATCGAAATAGAGTTAATATTTGCATTCAAATATAACTCGACCCCGCCGATGATGTCCCCTCTTTGTTCGGGGGGAGGGGTTGCGAAAATGTGTCATGCAATTGTCAGATTTAAAAATTGACTGTTCCAAACCAACATGAAAATCCATGCACCCAATATTCATCTCCTCGCTTTTCAGCTTTACAAAGCTTCAAACTTAGATACAACTCTTCTGCAAGATAATGATAAAAACTACCTGTGGCAGAGCGCGGATAAAATAGCTATCCAAACTTTGCAAAAACAAGATTTACATCTCACTCAGCATATAGATATTAACAAAGAAGCTGATAGCCCCCGCGTTGATTTGCTTAAAGAATCAGAAGTCAAAGATGGTGATTACTCCTTACCTTTTGCAGGCAAAATATCTTTAGATGACACGCAACAAGTGGTTATCGAAGGTTTTGCTCATCCTTTGCGAATTCATGACAGCTACGGTTTGTGGTTCAATTTGCGTCGTCCAGAAGAAGAAGATAACAAGCCAACTGAAGATGTAGATATTTCTCTATTGAGCAAGTTGAATCTAAATAATTGTTTTACCTTAGAAAAAAACGAACTCTTTCTCGGACAAACTTTATTAATTACTGGTTGGCTGACAAGTGCTAGAGATAAACAGAATGTCAATACAATAGCGGCAGAATGCTTAAAACATCTTTTTTATAAAAATGATAAGCTACCCCCTTTAAATCGTCAAGGAGAGTTATTCGGTAGTCCGATTTTTGAATATGGTTTGTTTAGCCAGTTAGCTAACTATCAGCACATGCTCATCTGGCTGTTTAGCGATCAAAAAGCTGATAAAAACTTGCAGCAATGCGCTCAAGAGTTATTCGACTTATTTTTCTTTCGTACCAAGATTGTAAAAGCTTTTACAGATAGCAGAAAAATTTATGAAAACCTTAGAGACGCTTATAAAAAAATAGACAAATTAACAAATCAATTGATTAAGCTAGATAATAGCAAAGCGGTAGCAACAAATTTAACGGAATTGGAAAATGAGTTACAAAAATTACCAAATTTATTTTTGCAATACAGTCGCTGGCTACACGATTTAGAATACAATCAAAATACAATTGCCATACATCAGTCTAATTATTCCAAGAAGTTGGAACAAATTAGTAGTATAATGCCAAGTGAAAATTTAGACTTTTTAAAAAGTTTCAGCGATAAAAACGTCCCTTATTTTAAAGAACAAATAGAAGCAGATTTGGGGTATTTCCGCCATGGAGCAAGGGCGTTAGAGCAAGCCATCTCTTCAATTCGCGGCATAGTAGAAATCGTACAAGCCGAGAGCGATCGCTCTTTAGAAAAAACCATCCAAATCGTGGGTGTGGGGTTAGGTGGAGGTGCGATCGTATCTGGTGTTGTCACACAACATATTGACAAACCATTCGCGCCCATATCTTTCAACAACCCGTTCCATCCTATGGTGTCATCTTTGTTTTGGAGTATTTTGGCTACCTTCTTTTTTGGCGCTTTAGCTTTGTTTTGTTGGACGAAACAAAAGTAATGTTCTTCTGCGCTCACCCGTTTTATCTCCGATAGCTTAATCTTTTCATGTTGCTTGCAACACTTAAGGAGGGAGGATATTATCTAGGCGAAGTTGGAGACGGGGCAAAAGTGGCGACTCAATTGCTTGGTTTAGTCGGTATTGTTGTTGAATATAGGTGTCTCCAACCAGTTGACAAATGATGAATGTAGGTTGTTTAGGTTTACCAATAAATGCCACACCACTTAATCTTCGATAATCCACAATCCAATATTTACCGAATGCCTAAAAGCGCATATTCCTCAACATGAGCGAGCATAATTAGTTTCCCAGTTGGTGCTAACGACTTCAACCACCAGTTCAAGCGATCGCCCAAAGGGCAGTGCGCTCCTTTGCAATCGCCCCAGCGTAATCTATATTCATAACTCTCGTAGAGGCGATTGCCTTCGGCACTGGGCATAGCACAATTGCATCTAATTACTTTACTACGAGCGATAGCGTTCGCGGAGCGTGTGCTTTGCACGAGTGCGCTGCTGCTTTGGTGCAGATCGCACTTCGTACAAAAGGTGATGGATACTCAGATGTCAAAAATCGGCAGATGCTGTCGTATGCCAAGGGTATTTATTCAAAATGTACAAAACAGATTTTAGTACAAAAATAGTACACTTTTTTTTTCTGTTCGTAAATTATTTTAGAATTTAGCAAGGTAGAAAGACTTATGTTGTTGTGAGCGTTCAGCTTCGCTGCGCCGCAGGCACCGCATTGGGTAGCCATTCCTACCGAGTATCGAGCGATCGCTGATGCCAAACAAAATCACGGGATGAGTATATGAACACACTTCCTGCTGGCAAAGCAGTTGTTTGCGTCGTACCTCCATCAACTGACCAACTGACGCGATCGTGAGGTGTAAAGGCAACGCTGATGGCGTGCTTGGGCATGGCAAAATCAAATTGACCGATCGCACTTAAGCAACCATACTCAACAGTAATGCCGTCCCATTCGGCTTTTAGGTTTAACGAAGGAGGTTGGGTACTGACAGACTGCATAGGCATCGAATGATATTCCCACAGAGGAATCACCTCAAATCTAAAATAAATTGGGAGGGTGAGAACCCTTGAAGATGTAGTTTGACGCACGGAGCCAAACTACATCTGTGTTTTTAAGGGGGGGATGAAACCCGACGCAACAAGTTTTAACTTGTTGTTTCTCTTTCAATATATTGTCTAACAGCTTCTCGAATTAAATCATTGAGAGAGCGTTCTGTGTTTTGGGAAAGTTTTGTTAAATCTTGATGCTCTTTATCTGAGAATCTAACAGTTAATTTTTGCATGACCCCATGATAGCGTTATAATAGGGTCATAGTAGCACAGGATGAAAAACTCCAAAAACAAAAACGTGTTGGTAGACCTACCCTCACAATTGAAGATATGGGTGCGTAAGTCCTACTTAAAACAGCGAACAGTGAACAGTACCAGCCGCAGTGCGTATGGTGTGGTTGTACTGACACCAACGCTCTGTGGTCTAATTGGTGTGGTGTTTCCCCCAACGATAAAACTGATAACTGGTAACTGATAACTGGTAACTGGTAACTGTTAAAAAGCATTCAATAACACGGATGCTTGTTAGGATTTGAATAAATCATCTGCGAAACCTTGGGCGGTTCATTGCCAATGTGAAAGGCGCGGACTTGTTCTTCAATCACTCTATCTGCATTTGTCACCCGCGCAAATTGCCTTTTGTGTTCTGCCCAAGACTCTACAAGCAATGTTTCCACAAAGCGACTAGGGTCTGATAAATCTTGATACACGCCCCACTGAATCGCGCCATCACGCCGACGAATTTGGCTGAGTGCTTGCATCACCTTGGTAAACTCTTCGGCGTTTGCTGGATCAATGCGATACTCGAGGGTAATTAAGACGGGACCATCATTTGGGCACGGTTCAAAAGCGATGCGTGGCTGATCCCAGTGCAGGGACGCCTGCAAGTCCAATTTTTCAGCACAGCGAAGACGATAACGCACTGTTAGCAAAACACACACAATTAATCCCACAGCGGCACTAGCAAGGGCTATTGAGATACTTGTCCGTTGAGCTATAGTACCCCACAAAAGACTGCCCAGCACCATACCTCCCTGGAACACCAGCAATTGTACAGATAAGGCTCTGGCACGCACCCACGTAGGAACCGCTGTTTGCGCTGCGACATTAAGACTCACCATAACGCTGAGGGACGAAATTCCCACCAGCAGCATCACTACCCAAACCAGTGGTACGATGCGGAAAAATGCCAGCGCCAGCATCATCACGCCCATAAGCAGGGATGACAGCGCCACCACCCTGTCGCTGGAAAGCTTCTGTCGTGCTTTGGGTAAAATGAACGCTCCTGCTAAACCACCAATGCCCCAAAAGCCAAGAACTATACCGTACCCCAGCGCATCCAACTTTAACTCTTGACGTCCCAGCAGTGGTAGTAGAGCAAACAAGGCACTGGCAAAGAAAATATAAGCAAAAGTTCTAATTAGCACAGACTGAAAGACTGGGGCATAACGGATGTAACGTATCCCTGCTTGCATTGCTCCTACGACGCGTTCTGTGGGTAAGGCACTCTTTTCATGCCTGCGTTGCCAGCGATAAATCACAAGTATCACGCTCACAAATGAGGCAGCGTTCAGCAGGAAAACAACACCCGTTCCGGCTGTGGCGATGATTATCCCGGCGATCGCTGGACCAATTGAACGAGATAAATTCACAACAATACCGCTAAGAGTCACAGCTTGTGGCAGTTCTTCTCTTGGTACAAGTTCGGGGGTGACAGCTTGCCAAACAGGCATATTCATTGAACTGCCGATACTCAGGGCAAAGGTGAGCGCTAAGAGTATCCACGGTGTTGTGATGTGAGCTATTGTCAGCACACCTAACAAAGTCGCCATAGCTAGCATCCAACCCTGCGTCCATAGCAACATCTTACGGCGGTCAACAACATCGGCGATCGCTCCTGCGGGTAACGCCAGCAAGAAAAACGGCAAGCTAGACGCCGCCTGCATTAGCGCCACTAACAACGGTGAATTGGGTGCAAGAGTTGTCATCAACCATGCTGCGCCGACATCGTGCATCCAAGTTCCAATGCTAGACACCGCCGATGCTACCCACAAGGCACGAAACACGGGCTGACGCAGGGGAGTCCACATGGAAATAGCAACTGCTGATGGTGATGTCATAGGAAGATGCAGGAGTAGGGTGGATGGAGGAAGGCAAGACTATTTCATTTAAGCTTGTAACTGCCCTGCAATTCATAATACTTTTAACAAAATAACTATTTAAGCTATTAGATTTCTTGCAAAAATCGAATTTAAGGGTATTTTGAAGCGCAGATACACAAACCATTGGACGCAGACAAACACTAGTTAATTATCTGTGTGCATCTGTACGGCAGTTGCTTCAACGGGGGGAACCCCCGCAACGCACTGCCTCGTCCATCTGTGGTTTAATATTCAAAAAATCGACTTTTGCAGGAGGTCTATTGACTAAACAAAAAAGTTGTTAAATGCTGTAAAACACGTAATCCCTTAAGAGAACCAGAAACTAAGCGAGTTGCAGCAATTGGTTGTTTGAGTAGTCCCATTACTAAAGGCAACGCCTGTAAAGAACCATCATGAAATGCATTGGTGAGGTTAGGAATATTATGGCGTACGTCGTCACTGATAACTCGCAGCATTGCTACAGCAATTCCCAACTGGCTCAAAACTTCTAATGCTGCAAATCCTTCCATGTCTACAACGTCAGTATTATAAGCTTGACCTAATTGCAGTTTTTCACTGGCAGAATAAATGAGGCGATCGCTCGTCAAACCAATTCCTGTGAAAACTCTGGATTGCAATTTCTTTTGTAGTATCTCTGTTAACTCTAGCTTACAGAAAAGTTCAGTAGCCTTTTTATTTTCTTCTCCAACGGGATAAACGCAACTTCGATACAGGACAGCCTCTCCAATCCTGTATTTGGGCGACAAACTCCCACATAAACCCATTAGCAAAACTCTGGGTTGCGAATGCTCAGAAAAGTGTCCAGCGTGTAGCAATTGTTCTAAATATTTCCTTAATGCTGATGAACCCATAGGAATCGGGAAAACGGGCGGTGTAGGAACTGCAACGCGATTTAATCCTTTGCAAACGGACTTGTACTCTGGTCCTTGAGCAACCAGAATGGCATCAACAGGCATTGTCATTATTCTGTGCCCTGTGTTTTTCCATTGTTGAGGCAATTATAGTTTTTCTAGGCGTATTGAGTTTAACAGCGTTATAGCAAGGTACACGACTTATGACAATTCGCACCTTTGTAACTGGTACTACAGGCTTTGTTGGTGCTAACTTGGCACGGTTGCTTGTGGAGGAAGGCTATGCAGTCCGGGCGCTAGTTCGTCCTAACAGCCGCTTGGACAATCTACAAGATTTAGACGTAGAGACTGTGAAAGGCGACCTAAACGATCTGGATTTACACCAGAAAATGCAGGGCTGTCAGGTACTATTTCACGTTGCGGCTCACTATTCTCTTTGGCAAGCTGACCGAGAGGTATTGTATCACAATAATGTCCTGGGAACGCGTAATGTGTTAGCAGCCGCCCGTCAAGCAGGAATTGAACGCACTGTTTATACGAGTTCCGTTGCTGCTATTGGGGTAGGTGAACCAGGGGAGGTAGTCGATGAAACACATCAAAGTCCAGTTGAGGAACTTGTTGGTCACTACAAGAAGTCTAAGTATCTAGCTGAGCAGGAAGCCAAACAAGCGGTAAAACAGGGTCAAGATATCGTGATTGTCAATCCAAGCACTCCAATTGGTCCAATGGACATCAAACCAACTCCTACTGGAGATATTATTCTGCGGTTTCTGCGAAGGCAAATGCCTGCTTACTTAAATACGGGTTTGAATTTTATCGATGTGCGCGATGTGGCGAGGGGACACTTATTAGCTTTGGATAAAGGAAAAACAGGAGAGCGTTATATCTTAGGTAACCAAAACCTTTCTCTCAAAGCAGTGCTTGATCAACTCGCCGAAATCACAGGTTTGAGTGCTCCTCAAAAATCTATCCCAGGATGGATACCTCTAAGTTTAGCTTGGATTGATGAGCGAATTCTCGCGCCTTTAGGCAAACCGCCTTCGATTCCTTTGGATGGTGTTCGTATGTCGCATCAACCGATGTATTACAACGCTTCCAAAGCAGTCAGAGAATTAGGTTTGCCTCAAACCCCAATTAGAACTGCTTTACAAGACGCCGTAAATTGGTTTGTGGCTCAGAAATACGTTGAGGTAGCATACAAATAGAGACTTTTTGGCGGATTACCATAACCAAGCAAAATTGTCATCGGACATTTTTCGTAATTGGTTGAGTGCAGACTGCTGATAGCTAGAGTCCATATCAAGGTGTTGAGGAGAATTATGGGCATTCAATTACAACAAGCTATTGAAATAGGTAAGTATTTAGTGACTCAACGTCTGTTGGGTCGCAAACGTTTCCCTCTGGTTCTGATGTTGGAACCGCTGTTTCGGTGTAATCTGGCTTGTTCCGGTTGTGGGAAAATCCAGCATCCTAAAGAAATACTTAAGCAACACTTAACTCCTGAACAATGCTTTGCCGCAGTGGAAGAGTGCGGCGCACCAGTTGTCTCTATTCCTGGCGGCGAACCCCTGCTGCATCCCCAAATTGATGAGATTGTCCGAGGCTTGGTTGAGCGCAAAAAGTTTATTGTCTTGTGTACTAATGGATTGTTGTTAGAGAAGAGCCTGGATAAGTTTCAACCTTCCCCTTATCTGACTTTCAGTGTGCATTTAGACGGGATGCGGGAGCTACACGATAAGTGTGTGGATCGCAAAGGAGTGTTTGACATTGCAATTCAAGCAATTCGTGCAGCAAAAGCGAGAGGATTTCGTGTCGCTACAAACACTACGGTTTTTGAAGGGGCTGATCCTAAAGAATTGCAGGAGTTGTTTGACTTCCTCACTAGTTTGGGTATTGATGGTATGACGATTTCCCCAGGCTACAGTTACGAGTGGGCACCGGATCAAGAGCATTTTCTCAAACGGGAACAAACACGGGCACTCTTCCGGCAAATCTTTGCTCCTGTGAAGGCGGGTCAGAAAAACTGGGATTTTCTTAATAGCCCGCTATTTCTAGATTTTCTCACTGGTGAGAAAGACTACGATTGTACCCCTTGGGGTAGTCCCAGCTATAGCGTCCTTGGTTGGCAAAAGCCTTGTTACCTTCTTAATGAAGGTCACTACAAGACTTTCCAAGAACTGTTGGAAAAAACAGATTGGAAGCAATACGGTCGTGCTAGTGGCAATCCCAAGTGTGCAGATTGCATGGTACATTGCGGTTATGAACCCACCGCCGCAATGGATGCGATGCAGCCGACAAATATCGGGCGATCGGTGAAGGCGCTATTGGGGATAGGGAGCTAGTGGTCTATGTCATTAATTGTGATGCATTTCTAAATTAGAGAAATTTTATAGAGACGTTGCATACAACGTCTCTACAACCCGGTTGAGCTTATACCATTTCACGAAATGCCTGATACAAATGGTCGGTCTCTAATTCTTTCCCCCTGCAAGAAAGCTCCCTGCCCCCTGCTGCCTATTTGTATCAAGCTTAAAGTGAAACGGTATTAGTACAGAATTGCACAAGTTCTTAACGTTACACATCTCATTCTGTTAGCGTGCCTCTTGCGGAGGAGGCACGCTGCACTAACGTTGATTTCAGTTCCTACAATAGAAGATAGAGGTTTCTGACAACGATTAGGGATTTTGTAATGCCCAAAAGTCTTGCTAACAAAATAGTTGTATTTGGCTTACTTTGTTCTTTGCTAGCACTTACAACTGGCTGTGGGGATGAAAGTTCTAGTGACACGAACTCTTCAGAAGTCAATCAAACAACAGAAATCAGGAATGGTGAAGTTAAACTTAATTGTTCATCCAACTCACCAGATGATCAAGTGACTACAACCGCGACTGTCAATGGCAGAGAGTACAAATGTGAGAATGGGCGGACGACTAGGGTGAGATAAAGCTGATGACTCGCCAACAGTTGTCCTCATGACACGTAAAAAGACCGGGAGCGAGGTCACGCCCCTCGCCTTTAGGCAGGGGTGGAAAAGCGACACGAGCAGATTTATCTGCCTTCAATACTAATGTCTCTCATGATGAGGGTCATTTATATTGACATACTCCCCGGCCTAAAGGGACGGGGATTCTAGGCTCAAACAACAATTGCAGGCGCAGCCCGTCTTACATCATCTAACCTAACAGTTGATGCCCCAACTGCACAAATATTCGCGCGCTGCGTTCTCGTCCCTTCCATTGACTGACTGACAGGATGGACAATGCCACTCTCTAACAGACAAATCTAGCTTTTCTAGAACGTGTCCACAGCTAGAACAAGTCTTGCTAGACGGGTACCATTGATCTATAAATATGACCTGCTTGCCTTTCTTTTTGGCAATCCACTCTAGAATTTGTAGAAATTCCCCAAAGGCTAGGTCTGCTATCTTGCGTCCCCAAAGATGTTGCATTCCTTTGAGGTTGAGTGTTTCAAAACACAGCACATCAAACTTGTTGGTTAGCTCATAGGCAAGTTTCCAAAACCAATCACGTCTAGCATTAGAAATATCCTCATATTTGCGTACTAGATTCTTCCTTGCCCGTTCACGGGTTCCTGACCCTTTTAGCTTTTTAGAGTGTTGCCTACTCGCTTTCTTAATGGCGTTGAGGGACTGTTTAAGAAATTGGGGAGATTCCATCGCTGAACCATCAGAACAGGTGAGGAATGTCTTTAAGCCGAAGTCAAATCCCGCTATTCTACCAGTCGCGAATTTGATTTCTGGTTCAACTACATTGTCAACTACAACAACCATAAACAACTCACCCAATGGTGTGCGCTTGATGGTTAGAGTTTTGACCGTTCCCTCTATTTCTCTAGACTTCCAAAATTGATAAACCCGACTTCCAATTTTGATTCGATTGCCACCTAAAAACTTATATCCTGCTTGTTTAAGAGTGAATGATTTGTACTTCTTAACTTTCTTAAATCCCGGTGGACGAACCCCCTTCTTATTGTGCTTAAAAAACAATTGGTATGCTTTTTCAATGCGTTGACAGATATCCTGTACTGCTTGAGAACCTACTGATTGCCAGAACGGGTTACGCTTCCGCAATTTGGCTATATGAGATTGAAGTTTCCCGCAAGCTAGGTGTTTACCCCACATCTTATAGTACCGACTCGGAAGGGCAATGCAATGGTTATAGATTACCCCAGAAGCGTTAATCATCTGCTTGAGGTATCTATTCCGCTTGTGTTTGTACAGCTTAAATCGTAGTGTTCTCATGCTATTATTGTACACAATAAATCTGTACAATAGTATGAAGAAACGATGCTTATTTTAGAGTAGAAGAGTACGAACTTCAAATTCTTGAAGATTACTGCTCCGATGTTGGCAGAACAAAAACTGATGTACTCAGAGAACTTATCAGAAGCCTGAAGACAAAGAGAAAGCCGTCCTAGAAGGACGGGGCTTTAGACCCATTCTTTCGGTAAGGTTTTGGCTTGTTCGACAGGAACTTTAGGCGAGGGAGAATCTGCAAGGATAGTATCGCCTAGTTCCACAAAGAATTCCAAGTTGCTCTCATCAGCATTGGAGATAGCAGGGTAAGGGTTTAAATCTCCACGCCAGTCACCTGACACACCAAACGTGAGTCCTGCATAAGTTGACAACGGTGCTGAGGTGTGCAATTTACCGGAACTATTGCTTCCTGAACTATCAATAGCGCGGTAGTAGTAATCAGTTCCCGGACTCAAATCCTGAAGCTGAACTTTGACGGGTTGCGCTGGGTTTGTCGTATAAGTAATCGCTGCCTTTGCGTTCTCGAAGTTCGGGTTGGTAGCATACTCAAAAATCACCACACCTGGAACACTACTGCGCGTCCACAATACAGCCGAGGTTTGGGTAGTATCCCCTGATGCAACACCATTCGGCAATGCTTTATCAGGCAGTTCCAAGAACGGATCCTGTTGTGAGAAAAACTCCGCCACTTTCTTGACAGTTTCCACATCTTTGTCCGAAATGTAGATTGGGAATAAGGACGTATCAACTAGTCCCTGTTCCAATTTAGAGTCAGTCAACCAGGGGAATTTATAAGTATTGAAAACGGAATTTTGATTGTTTAAATCTTGCATATAAAATATTGACAAGACTTATGTTTTGATTATTAATTGTATATTTACTACCGAACGTACTTACTAAGATAAGTCATCGGCAGAAATAAATTGTTTCACAACAGCAACAAAACGTTTCATATCAGCATGGGCGATCGCCCCCATTGTTGAGACTCGAAAGATAGATTGAGCTAAAGTTCCCTGACCTGCATAAATCACATAGCCCTGTGCTTTAAGTTGGTCGTGGAACTCATCATAGCTGAAACCCTCTGGCAGATAGAAGGCATTGAGGACGACAGATGAACTTGTTGCAGGAAGTAAGGGTTCAATTCCCATTGCAAGCAATTCGTTTCTTACCAAGTTGACAAGTTGACTGTAATAGCTATGTCTTGCACGCCAACCCCCTGCTTCTTCCAGTTCTTGCAAAGCTTCTGCTAAAGCATAGAATACTTGAACGGATTGGGTAAAAGGAGTACCGCCTTTGTCCTGCTGTTGGCAATAAGTTGCCAAATCTAAATATAAGGTGCGTGGAATTGTGTCTGCACCTACCAGGGCATCCCGGCGCACGATAACAAAGGCTGTTCCTGGAACACCATGCAGACACTTATTAGCTGTAGCAGCACAAGCGGTGATTCCCCAAGATTCAAAATTCAGTTCTTCAGCACCAAAACTGCTGACCGCATCTACCAAAAGTTGGATTTTGCGTTCTTGACAAATTGCGCCAAGTTGAGCCAAATGATTCAAGCGCCCCGTGGTGGTTTCGTGATGAACGACCGCGAGGTGAGTAATGTCGTCATTTTCATCTAGGAGTTTTAGCAAACGCTTGATATCAATTTCGGCACCCCAAGAATGGTGGAGTGTGATGTAATCAATTCCGTGGATGCTGGCAATTTTAGATAGTCGTTCGCCATACACGCCGTTTTCAATCACCAAAAGCTTCCCGTTTCTTGGTACTAGACTAGTGACCATAGCTTCCATTGCTGCTGTACCAGAACCGGTAAGCAGAACTGCTGCCCAATGCTCTCCTGAGAGGTCGTAGACTTGAAGGAGTTGTTCGCGGATTCTGTTTTGAAGTTGGGAAAATTCAACTTCACGGTGACACAAGTCGGGACGCAACAGAGCATTTCTGACGCGATCGCTAAGATTGACAGGACCAGGATTCAGGAGAATATTCATAATTTTACAGTTTTTTAAGCATAGGCTCTGAACAGTTTCAAACAGTTATATAACAGTTTCAAGCCCTTACCCCCCTTCTGGTCACTTAAGATTCAGCTTGAATAGCAGGAGCCTCACACCATAATCTTTGATTTGGTGTGAGAGGAATGCGAGTGAGGGGAGGAGCGTCCCCTTGACCTATGTAGCGTATAGGAGTTACGAGGGAAAGGGGACGGCGACGAAACGAACTATCTCTCCTGCAAAGAACGAATGAATTCTCGAATTACATCTGTTTTACTGCGATTAGTTCGGTTACAGTACTCCTCTAAAATCTTTCGCTCGTTTTGTGGAATTCTGACATTCAATACGTATGCATCCATAATGCAACAAGTAATGTATTTTGCATTATAATCGTAGCAGGAGGACATCATGAAATACACTTACCAGTACAAAGCACTCCCAACAAGTGAACAAAAACTAGAACTTAACCTTTGGTTGCGGATTTGCCAGTACTGGTACAACCGACAGTTAAGGGATAGATTCGATTGGTGGGAAATGAATCGCTCACCCGTTGATGCTTGTCCACTGATCTGTCATTTGCCCGAATTGCGGGAGAAGCCGAACTTCTACAGCCAAAAAAAGTATTTACCAGAACTCAAAAAAGAAGCTGTAACAGTGCAATGGTCGGGTGAAAAACTTGACTTCTCGCGAGTTCCTGCAAACACCTTACAGTCCGTTTGCAAACGAGTTGATAAAGCATTTGAACGATTCATTGCAGGTGATTCCACTCTTGAGCGTAGCGGTAAGCCACGTTTTAAATCTCAATCTCGCTATCGCTCATTTGTAATTGAGGGTGCTGGACTAGATTTGCACTCTTGTTCGATTGGTGGGAAATATCTGTACATTAAAGTGCCAAAGATTGGACTAATCAAAGTTCGGTTACATCGTCATTTGCCGGATGGTTCAATCCTTAAACAGGTACAGTTTATCAGAAAGAATGATGGCTGGTTTGTCAATCTGCGACTTGAAGATCCAACTATTGCGGTTATAACGGCTGACTCGGTTTTACCCACTTGGGAGAACTCAATGGGTATGGATGCGGTGTTGAACGAAGATGTTTATCTGGCAACTTCGGAAGGCGGCAAACTACCATCACTTAAAGTGCTGCGAAAAAATCAGGCTAAGTTGACTCGCATTTCAAAGAAGAAGAATCTTCGCAAGAAAGGTTCTAAGGCACGTCGCAAGCTAGCAAAACGCGAAGGACGACAACACCAAAAGATTGCCCGTGCTAGAAAGGATTTTCAATACAAAACCGCTCACAAGCTCGTGAGGACAGGTAAGAAAATATTCTTCCATGAAGACCTCAATCTCAAAGGTCTGACCCGCCGCAATGCACCCAAACAAGACGAAATGGGTGCTTATCTCCCAAACGGACAATCTGCTAAGTCTGGACTCAATTTGTCTTGGGCAGATGCTGCATTTGGTCAATTCTTTCAAATCCTTGGACACATAGCTGGAAAAGCTGGATCTGTAGTGATTGCGAAGAATCCTGCTTATACGTCTCAACTACTCGCGTACCGTGATAAAGTTGTTTTCACCGATACTGGTATTCGAGAGTATTGGGACGCTCATCTAAGGCTCTGGGTTGATAGGGATATCAATGCTGCTATCAATATTAAGAGAGTGGGGCTGGACGTGTTCCCCACTATAAAACGCCGTAAAGGTGGCATCGTGATAGTTCACTCTATTACCGATAATACCTCGTTCGCGCAGCGTCTCCCCTTGGGAGAAGGAAGTTCTACGCATTCTTAGGAATGTCTGAGAAGCCTACACTATACCCGCAAGGGTTAGTGTAGGAGCGTCACACACCAGATTGGAGATAAATGAGCTGCAATCTGCTTCCACGTCCTGCCAGCATCGTCCGAGAAAAATATCTGACCGTCACTGGTTCCAAAAGCAGCCAGATTTCCTGAAGTGGAAAGAGTACCCGTGTTGATATTGTCATCAAACCACTCCGGCAGCCCTTGCTCACACTTCATGAAAGCTCCTGGCTTGTCGAGCGGGTGTCGGTAAATAGCCGCTTTGCCACCATGCGGACCCATAGAAGCAGTCATCAAAATGGTTTCTCCACATACTGCTACGGCTCGTGCGTAGGCAGCATGTAGGTTTTCGCGTGAAAAGCTCCAAGAATTCCCTCTATCTCTACTCACAGCCAGCCCCTCAGCCGTAGCCGCTAGTACAAGATCCGGATGAGATGGAACTGTCCGTACCTCATGGACATCTGCATGAAAGTCGATGGTGGGTTGCCATGACTGTCCCTGATCATCGGAGCGTAAAATGCCTCCAACGTGCACATTCACGTAGAGTTCACCGGATTGACCAATAGCCATCGAACGAACATCTGGAGGACCACCCCAAGGCGTATACCATTCGGAGCGTCCCGAAACCGTCTCAAAGCAATTGATGCGATTCGTGCTTCCGTCTGCAATCCGGATAAGATGAGCTTGTGATGTTCCGACTAGAACCGCGCCATTGTAAGGTAGGATACAGTTCAGCCGCAAATCATCAATTGAAGCTATTTGGTGCCACTCGCCTTCTGCGTTGCGATGCCATACCGAGTTACGGTCAACGATGACCCACAACCCATCGGGACTTGAAGCAAGAGCAGTGATAGAATAGCCTTCAAGTTCAATATGCTGCCTGGAATCGAGGAACAGCAAGCCATCAGATGTTCCTGCTATCACGCTTGGTTTCTGTATCCTTGGGGAGGTACTGGCTTTATCCGTATCTGCTTGCTTGTGCTCTATCGGCTCACCCTGCTCAACTATTTGCTGTAGAGTATCGTCCATCGTTTGAACCTCCAAACTTCATGGGTGCCGCCACTATGAGTAAGCATCTGTCTTTACCAAGTAGCTTTGTCCCTCAGCACCCGCTTCTTAATCTAAATGTACTGAATTCGTTCAACCTATAACTCATTGACATCCTCACAGCCCTAAAAGTGCGGTGATTCCTCACCACGTCAGCAACCTACTAGAAGCAGGAAAACTGATCGCTGAATGGGGTTGACGCTTCAATGAGAACAGCCTGGAACCAGGTCTTACACTCTCTCCACGTCCGTTTTAAGTCCGGAATGTCCTTCCGCGACTAACCGACTACAAACCATTAAATTTTGACTTTTTCCTCTGGGGTGGATTTATGTTTACTACCATTGCCCGTTGGTTTTTCTCTACGCCTGCTCTCATCGTAGCTGTTTCAACGCGTCTTGAGCCTAGAGGGGGATTGTTAGTTCCAAGTGTATTTTACCACAAAGCCGTCCTAGAAGGACGGGGCTTGTATCCCATTAATCTCGGTCATAAGCATGAGGATAGTGGCTGTGCCGCTTTTTCGTCTGCCGACAATCGTTCATCTTGTATCATCTCACTGCCGTCAGGCGTGCCGTATCTCCTCCACCAGACGCTGAGCACAAAGCGCATACGGCGATAGCTGCGTTGTGTACCCACTGGGCATACCCGCAGGGGGAGGGGCGGTTTTGGCGTAAGCCAAAGGTGGGGTGGGGTTCTGTGATTCTGGAGAATTTACCAAACATCATATTAAAAACTAGAACCGATATGAGTCATAAGGCGTTGCAAAACAGCTTCCGGCGATATGCTAGGTCGGGGTAGGTTTTTGAGCGTTCCTGAACGGATCTTCAGATGACCAAATTTGGGTCTATTATCGCTATCTGTTGCAAATAGCACATCTAAAAGCAAAAGGTCATCTCCTTCTAATGCAATGCCATAACCGCATGCCTCGGCAATCTTAGCAAACCGGACGCCTGACGAAACAGTGGCTTGAGCGCCTGTAGAATCGTGGCATTCATTGTCTAAAAGAATATGGATCAAGTTAGAACCGCCATAAGTGCCAATGGTAGCAAAATTGCCCATACGCATAAGTGCGGCACCATCCCCATCAATCACCACGACTTTCAGGTCTGGGCGTGCTAAGGAAAGCCCCAGTCCCAGAGATGAAGCGCAGCCCATCGACCCGACCATGTAGAGATGATTGCTGCTGTCGCAATTGGCAAACAGCTCGCGTCCCGTGTATCCTGTAGTCGCAATTATTACCGTTTTTTCGGAATCAGTGAGTTCCACAATTCGAGCCAGTGCTTCATTTCGCGAGACACGTTGCTCTTTGTTGCCTATAAAAAAGCTTTTGGGAACGTTACCGTTATGACTTTCCCCTTGGTTCCGGGAGGGGATAGAAGCACGGATCAGCGCATGAGGAGCAACCGTTCCCTTTCGCATGATTAGGGCGTAGGGGCGGCGTTCTTGTTTCATGTAAGCTTCGGCTCGTTGCAGGACGGGTTCTATCTCTGCTGCTTCTTTGGGAAAGAATTCCCAAGGGACAGTTATTGTTTCTAACAATTTATCTGTAATCTGCCCCATAAGTTCATGCTGTGGTTCATCTTGGAATTGGGAATCGCCCCGCAGCGTACAAATGAGCAGCAGCGGAATCCGGAAGATATAAGCAAGGGAGGTGAGGGGGTTAACCGCATTACCCAACCCAGAGTTTTGCATCATCACCACAGCTTTTTTACCGCCAATTGCTGCTCCCGCCGCTGTCGCTAAAGCGTCTCCTTCATTAGCTGAGGAGATATAAGTGAGTTGAACGTCATTGATGACGTAGTTGATAAAAGGGGTGAGAAAGGAACATGGTACACCAGCGTACCATTCAAAGCCTAGATTGCGAGCAGCTTCTACAAATTCCTCGGCTTGGATCATGAGAATAAAATACCTTTGGCTTGAATCAAATAGTGAGAATGTTTTGAATATTGAGTCCATTATTGAACAAAGCTGTCTGGCCAGTGGGAACAGAGAACTCACAGAAGCTGTGGAACAGATTAGCACCTCTTGTGGTTCCACCCTCAATAATTCTGGTATTACCCTCTAATCTGACATTGGAATTATTTGGCAGAGTGCTGTCTGGGGTGATTTGAGCAACTGAGATATTTGCATATAAGGTAACTGCACTGACGATGGCAATTCCTAGACTTTGTAACCAGTCCAAACGCATAGTTCTAAAATACATTGCACTCTCCTAATAGGAAGAAAATTTAGCTTGAAAATCTCTATCTTGAGTATAAGTATGAAGACAATCAAATTATGCTTAAGAGAGGATATTACTACATTTGCCTTACTGAATGAATATAGTGAATAAAAAGGTGATGGTAATCGCAACATCGGGATAGATGAACGAAACGGTACTGAAAATGGTTTAAACGATCAAACCTCATCTTTTGAGATTAAACGAGATATTTGGAATTTCTCCAAACTCCAATGGGGAAACTAATTGAATAGAAACAAGGAGGAAGAAAATGCGTAACGTCTTGTCCACGGTATCACCGGGCGGTGCTCATTCGGTCAAAAGCCGGAACAGGCGTAGACTCGGACTGGTGTCGGGCGTGCTGCTCGGGGTGGTGGCTGCCGCCAGCGTGATCGGCGTGGCCTACGCGGAACGATCGCCTGGTGGCCTACCCGCGGCGGCCCCGGAAGCGGACCGCAAGTTCCAGCCAGCGACGGACTATGACAAGGACGGCTGTTACCCGACTCCCGCCATCGGGCCTGACGGGAAGATCAACCCGGGCAAGAACTTAGGCGGCGCCCTGAACGGTGAATGCCGCGACGAAGTGGATCTCGACGACGCCAACGTCTATTCGCGCAGCAAGTGCAATAACGGCTGGTGCGCGTACATGTACGCGTACTACTTCGAGAAGGACCAGTCGACCGCAGGGGTCGGAGAGATCGCGGGAGGTACCAATGGACACAAGCATGACTGGGAGCACGTCGTGGTGTGGGTGCAGAACGACACCCCGGTGTGGGTTGCGGTGTCCCAACATGGCGAATACTTCTGGCGCCACAGAGACCAAATTCCCTGGGATGGGACTCACGCCAAGGTCGTCTACCACAAGGATGGCGGATTCACGCACGCGTTCCGCCACGCGAAGAGCAACGGCGGCGACGAGCCACCGGAGAACCACAAGGGGACGTGGCACCTGCCGAAGGTGATCGGCTGGAATGACTTCCCGCCCGGCTTCCGGGACAAACTGGTCTCGGCTGACTTCAAACCTGCCTCCTTGGCGCTCAAGGACGGCACGTTCGAGGACAATCTCGCGAAGGCCAAGCCGAGTGAGGTCTCGTTCGATCCTCGGGGCTGACCTAGGCAACATCCGGTTCGCGGCTGACGGTAGTCGCACCGCCTGACCGACCGCTTCACACCGGGCATGTCTCCCCTCAGGGAACGGCACCCGGCGTGACCGCGTCTGACGTCACACGAGGGCGCTGGCGCCAAGCATGAGGCAGTCGAACTCCAGCACCCGTCCGCTGCGGTTCTCCCGGTTCACCGGGTACATCCCGCTGACCTCAAACCCGGCTGCCTCGTACACGGCGAGAGCCTCGGGCAGCCGCAGCATCCCCTCGTACAACTGCATCAGCGCGACCTCGGACTGTATACCGAGGAATTCCCGTGCGCGCTCACCCAGCCCGCGAAAGACCTCGACGTCAAACCCTGCGTGTCCATCTTGAGGAACGGCCGTGGGTCGGGCAGCCCGGCCAGCACGTCGTCGAGCAGGCCGTCGAGCCTGCGGTAATTAAAACATCAGTTGTAGGAGAAACAGTACGCTGCAAAGAAGGAGAAGACTGCGATCACCATGCCGGGTTTCTTACTATAAATAGGAGCGATCGCTCCGGATGCTGTTAGGGACTTGCAAGAAAATAAGATACCAGTCAAGCTGGGACAATCGTAATATCCCATTTGGGCAATGTTTCAGAACGCTGCCAGAAAGATTGGTACTGTTCTAACTCTTGTGGCAGAACCTTTATTCCTGTTTCATAGATTGCTTCGATATAATGGACAACGGGTGCAATTCCTTTCCAAGTCATATTGGCAGTCCAGTGTAGGGCAGCTTCAACCGAGTTTAAAATTGCGCCATTCCAAAAGTAGATTTGACGGTTTCAGTTAGTATCATTCTTGAGATTCCAATTCTAGAGATTAGCCCCAGGTTTGAGTTTTTTCGTCTCCTATCCTCTAGAATGACTGGTACTTTATTTTCCTGCAAGTCCCTAACTGCATTTCATCACTTAACACGACCTGTCTTTTCTTTGACTTTATATACTTATTTTTTCAACTGAAAAGCGAGATCTAGGTCATCCAAAGAGTTGATATCTAGCCAGTTTCCGCGAATGTAAACAACTTTAATCGGTTTTCCTTGCTTGATTAAGTAATTACATAAATCTGGTATACCCAAACTCAAACTGTTAAAATCTGGTTGTGTTTGTAACTCATCAAGTGCTTCATCCAGCCACTGTCTGCCTTCGCCGTGGAATCTGAGCATACCAATCCACCGTCCACAGGATTGTCCCCATTCTGTTTGCGTTGCTTTGGAGATGTGCAAAAGGTTGACATCCTGTCCAAACAGCGAAAGGTCATCTGCTATTGAGCAATAAGCATAGTCAGGGGAACCGCTGATTGACTTACTGTTCATTGCAGAATCAACTACAGCGACTATTTCTCCGGGACACTCTAATAAATCCCGCAAGATGTAACTTCTAAAAAGTAAATCGCCGTACACTACCAGCATATCGTCGCTAAAGCTGGCTTGGGAACAGGCTAAGGATGCTAATTCTCCAGTGGTTTCATACTCTGGGTTACAGATGACTTGAGTCCCTGGAACATCGATAGTTTCTGCTTTGTAACCCGCAACAACGGTAATATCGTTGATGGCAAGTTTTTTGAATTTGTCTACCAAATGCCTGAGCAGGGGTTTACCTCCCAGAGGTAACATCACTTTCGGTTTATCTTTGGTCAATCCGGCAAATTCTTGTCCTCTGGTAGCAGCAAGAACGATCGCCTGGGTGTGGTGGCGTCCGTTGATGAAGTAGCGTTTTTCCGCCTCTTGCAGTTCATCTGCTCCCTGTAACCGAAAAATTTCCTTCACAGGAGCAATATCGTCTTCAATGTTGATCAGGGTTTCGTTGGCTTGAACTTCGCGGGCGATCGCTTGCATACTGGCAACAGCAGCTCGAATCATATGGTTTGCCCAGATCACCAAACTGATTCCTGCTTTACGGAAGACATCGGTTGGAGTACTGTAATATTTAGTTGGCACAAGGACTATGGGAGAGCGACCTGCCCACTCTTTGGCAAACTCTAACACTTGGTCTGGACGCGATAATTTACTGTGAATCAGGATTGCGTCGGCTCCTGCTGCATGGTAAGCTTCGGCTCGGCGCAATGCCTCTGATAAATCCCAACCAGCAATCAAGGCTTCGATACGAGCGACGATGCTAAAATCTGGATCTTGTTGGCTGTCCTTGCCTGCTTTGATTTTGCCGCAGAATTCATCGATATCAGCGAGTGGTTGGCGGCTCCCGTTGATGAAACTATTGGTCTTCGGGAAAAGCTTATCTTCGATACACACTCCCGCAATGCGTCGTTGTTCTAGCTTCCTCACCAAACGACGCATATTGTTAAAGTTGCCATAACCAGTATCACCATCCAACAAGATGGGAATTTGGGTCACGTCAGACATGAACTCCAGCATTTCCACCACTTGAGTCCAACTGGCTTCGTTATTGTCTCGCACACCGTATTGAGCCGAAAGGGCTAGTCCACTCGCCCAAATCCCTTTAAATCCAGCTTCTTCCACAATACGGGCGCTAATGCCATTGTGGGCTTCCATGATGAATTCGAGTTGTGGCGATTCCAATAATGCTCGCAACTGGGTAGACTTGCTTGGTTTTGAGCCGATGGCTACAGGTTCAGATATTTGGTACATCTATTCTCCTAACACAGGTAAAATCTCGTTTTGGGCGCGTTTAATATCCTCTGGAAAATCGATTTCGACCCAAGGTAAACCGGTTATGTCTTCGTACCCAAATGCTGACGGAGTTTCTAACAGCAAATCCCGAATTGCTTCCTCATAAGGTTCTTCATGTCTTCCGGCGGTGACATAGTATTCTGTGCGAGTGGCAAGACGCTGGGCGAACGCACTCTCAAAGCGAAAGAAACCCACAGACTCGCCTGCAAAATCATAAGCAAGACCAACAGGAACTTGTTTGCGAAACTCCACTAGATAACCGTCTTTAACACACAGCTTGACGGGTTCATCTCCCGGTTCAAAATCCCGATCCAACAGGAAGCAGTTAGGGATATTTGTCTTTACCAATCGCTCGATAATGCGGTGATCGTACAAAACGTCTGCATCCATCAATAACAGGTCATCGCCTGCAGTTAGGTGTTCCCGTAAAGTCCAAAGACTGAGGATACTGCCTTTGGTGTACTCAGGGTTGTAAACAGTATTGACCCAATTTTCGGCTCCCAATGCTTTGATTTCATCCTGAATCATTTGGGCTTGGTAACCCACCGCAATGACTACTTCGTCAATCTGAACATGACGGAGATAGTCTAAATGGCGTTCCAGTAGAGATTTTCCATTAAATTTCAGTAAGCATTTGGGTTGGACTTGCCCGTCTTTCCCCAAGCGGCGTCCAACGCCAGCCGCTAAAATAATTGCCTTCATTACGCAGTCCAACACTCCTCTTAGCCACCCAGAAATCTGGCAATTCTGGCGGATTTCCTAGAAATGTATACCGCGATGTGTAGAGAAATACAATCTTTTTTAACAAATCCTTAATTAAATCATAATATTTAGTGTGATGTGGCTTACAGCTATTTTCAGGTAAATAGACCACATATGCCGTAGGGGCACAGTAATGCTCATTGGTGTTAACTTAAGCCAAAACTGATTATTGGCAAGTATTTGAGCATTTTTCGATATACATCTAGGTTTTCGATCCCCCCTTAATCCCCCCTTACAAAGGGGGGAAGTAAAATCTTAGCCCTTTGTAAGGGGGCTGGGGGATCTAAAATGACGCTAAATTGGGTGTTTGAGCGTGATTGTTGACACGTATGAGTAATGCTGTGCCCTTACAGTGTGGTTCAAATATGTGAAAACTGCTGTAATTGTCACTTAACGGTTCAACGCCAAAACACCTGGCGAAAACCAAAATAGGCGATCGCCTTATGGATTTCAATCTCAAGTTCCATGAATCGCTAGACCTTAAACAATCATTTTTCCCCGGTTCCTACTACTGTTGTTCCGGCTGAGGTAGTAAGCGGAATTGCCAAAAAACCCATATTGCAAAGATTGGCGCACCAATTGTGGCTAAGATTACCAAAGGCACCAGTCCATGCAGCAAAGTCACTACCGGAAACAAATACAGCACGTCTTCGATATCGAAACCAGCGAAATTCGGTTGATGGGTTGCGTCTTTCCCGAGTTGCTGTTCCATCTCGTTTCGCCAGTGGAAAATGCAAGCAACAGAAACGCCCGATACTAGACCCATAAGCAATGCCCACGAACCAAGCTTGCTGTTCATCAAACCATACCCAATACCCACAAATAAAAGAATGTGAATGATGGCGTCACTGGCAAGGTCGTACTGGTGTCCCCATTTACTGCTCTTCCCACTTAACCGAGCAAGTTCACCGTCCGTGTGATCCAAAAAGTTCGATAACACGAACAGCCCAGCCCCAATGTTCACCCAGTCGGCGCTGCCTACCGCCAACGCTGCTGTCGCCAGTAGCCCAGTCACGAGTCTGACTGTGGTGAGATGATTGGGATTTACCCAACTGTCTTTTAGAGGTCTAATTAGCCAGTAAGCAAGTTGGGCATCCCAAGGCTTTTTGGTCATAGGTATCGTCAAGTGTGAACGGTATTTAAATCCTTACGTATTTTTTGGGAATAGAAAGAAGCCGATTCTTCGTTTCTCGCACACTCCTGTGTGAACTGAATCAGATGGTGACCGACCAGTCCTACGTGGATGAGTTGCTCGATTTTACCAGCTTTCAGTGCTGGTATTGCCATTTTCCAAAAAGTCTGGCGATAGTTACCAAAAATACCTACCCGCAGCAGGATATTGCCCATAATCGTTAAACCTTTTTTAATATTTGCCCAAGAAGCGCGGGCTGGGCTATTGGGAACCTCAATCCGGTTGGGGTAGGTATGCTCCATGTTGTAGGCATATCGCTGATATAGAAACTCCGGTTCATATGCCGTTGTAAAGCAGCGACGCCACATTTGCACGACTTGTTCGTAAGGCATCAAAAACTTAATATTTGACTCACGATTTTCATCAAACACGAGTCGCCCTTCTTGTTCTAACCTGCGCCACAAGGGAGTTTTTGGTAATGCATGAAGCAAGTTAATTGTCAACATCGGAATTTGAGACAGATGAATAAATTCGAGAATTCGGTCAGCGGTTTCTGGTGTATCTGTATCAAATCCAATGATGATTCCCGAGACAACTTCCATGCCGTAGCTATTTAAAACTTTAATTGCTTCGAGAATCGGCATACTCAGGTTGTGAGTTTTGGAAATAGCTTGGAGAGCATTCGTTTCTGGCGTTTCAATGCCGCAGAAGACTGTACAAAAATAGGCTTCCCGCATCATTTCCAAAAGTTTGGGACTTTGAGCGAGATTCAGTGTGGCTTCACAAGCAAATTGAATGGGATAGCCATTGCGCTTTTGCCAGTCAATCAGATGCGGAAGCAACTCCATGACAGCACGGCGATTACCCACAAAGTTATCATCAACAAAATACACGGCTCCCGGATTTCCATGTTCCAACATCGCATCCAGTTCAGCCAGAACTTGCTCTGGAGTTTTCAGACGAGGGTTGTTTCCATACAGTGCAGGTATATCACAAAACTCACAGTGATAGGGACAACCACTAGAGAACTGAATATTGGCAAGAAAATAATGATCAAGCTTGAGCAAGTGATAGGCTGGGATTGGAAACTCACTTAGGGGCAATCGTTCTTTGGTTTCAAAGCGAATTTGCTGTTGGGGACGCTCGCTGTGTAGATCCAAATACTCAATCATGTGGTCAGTCGCATCCCCCAATTCACCCAAATGTAAAATATCAAACTCAGGGTAATATTCTGGACAACCAGAGACTGAAGGACCACCCACAACTGTGATTTTGCCTTCTCGATGGGCAAGTTCATTAATTTGATTGATCTGCGATCGCTGGATATGCATCCCACTTACAATGACCACATCAGCCCACTGAAAATCAGCCCTTGTTGCCGATCGCACATTCTCATCAATAAAGCGGACTTCCCACTTTTGGGGTAAATAGGCTGCCACAACCAAAATCCCTTGGGGTGGCATAAAAGCCCGATTACCTCTCAATGGGTATGCGTGATGAAAGGTTCCAAACGAGCGGCTGTACTTGGGAAAGATACAGAGGATGCGTCGATGATGGCGCGGAACGTAGGGGGTTCTTCGAGTCGTGTTCTCAACAACAGGGTTCTCTAAAGGCATCACATAACCCTTCATCGCCAATTTCTCCTCACAAACCTGAACAGCTAACTTGATAAAACTTTTGCCAAATTATCTGTAATTTCCACTAGCTTACCGCCTTTTGTCAGTTTCAGTCGTCGCCCACGCCACTCGAACGTGTCGCCAACAAAGCTATAGCACCACAATACGAAGCTGATGAGATCGCGTAAAGGTACCAGCCACAAAAACTTTCTGGCGATCGGATCTTTAAGGCTCCTGACTCCAACAACCCATGCCATGATTAACCGCATACTCCAGGTTAAACCAACGACCACCCAACCGAAAACCGACCCGAGCGTTGCTATTAAGAATAATAAACTTATTGCTGTGCCGTGGGTAAAGATTAGCCCTAGATAACCCCAAGGTCGAGAAACTCGCGTGCAGCAATTCCAGCGTGTCTGACGATCGATTAAATCAATAAAGCTTTCTGTTGCGATCGCATGGTCAATAACATAGTCAGAAAGGACTACCTTGTAGCCTGCTTGGGCGCTTAGGTAGCCAAGTTGGAAATCGTCTGCCAGATAATCGGCAATTGCCCCAAATCCTCCTATTGCTTCTAGGGTACTTTTCCGAATGGCAATCGTTGGACCGAGGGCAAAATTCATTCCCTCCAGCGACCTGGCGACTAAAACAGTAGCATGGTACTCAGTGGATATACCTACGGCTTCCAAGATTGCCACCCACCCCCGAACCTGCGGACGGTACAAACAGGTGACAACACCCACGGCGGGATCGCGCATCGGCTGGATAACTCGCCTTAAATAATCTGGTCCGACGCGAACATCGCTATCTGCAAGCAGCAGCAGCGAATACTTGGCTTCGGCTTGTGCGTTCACTAAATTACTAACTTTCAAATTAGTGCCAATCGTGCGATCGCTTATGACAAGACGAATATCAATTTCTGGGAAGTCGTCGATGATTTTCTTGACAATTTGCACACTAGGGTCATGTTCATCGCGGACACCGAAGATGATTTGGTACTCCGGGTAGTCTTGTTGGCAGAATGAGGCGAAGTTTTCGTAGGTATCGATGTCGAGACCGCAAATTGGCTTGAGGATAGTAATGGGTGGGTGGAAGTCGGGATCGGTCTGTGTCTGATGGGAAAAGAACTGAATTGCCGCATAGATCCCATAACAGTAATACCAAATTGCCGACAAACACAAAATCAGCAGCAGGAAGTAGAGCCCAGTCCCTGTCAAAGCAAAATAATCTGAGGCAATCTGAAGCATGAGTTGGTGCATAGGACATCCGTTGGCTCAGATTCCCGACAACTTTGGCGAAGTCGGGAATCTTGTAAATCTTGTTGTTCACAAATGATTTAAGATTGCTATAACAAAAACTTCACAACTTTGTCCCCAAAAACCAGCAACAGCTAACTTGATAGTACCTTTGCATTCATCATGTGTTATTTCCACTAGCTTACCGCCTTTTGTTAGCCTCAGTCGTCGTCCCCGCCACTCAATTGTGCTGCCAAAGGCGCCGCAGCACCAGATGACCGGAAATAATGGGATACAAGCCCCGGGCGCTTAGATAGCCGAGTTGGAAGTCGTCTGCTAGATAATCAGCGATCGCCCCAAATCCACCGATCACATCCAGGACTTGTTTGCGAATGACAATGGTGGAACCAAAGGCGAACTTAATGCCGTCTATTTGATTACAAATAAAAACACCTGCATGGAAGTCGCTAGCAATCCTTACAGCCTCCAAGGTTGATACCCATCCAGAGGCTATGGAACGATACAGACAGGTGACAACACCAACACTTGGCTCTTGCAGTGGCTGGACGGCTCTTTGCAGATAGTCTATCCGAACTCGGATATCGC
Organism: Scytonema sp. PCC 10023; assembly: GCF_963920835.1. NCBI lineage: Bacteria > Bacillati > Cyanobacteriota > Cyanophyceae > Nostocales > Scytonemataceae > Scytonema > Scytonema sp. PCC 10023. The sequence goes on along the minus strand of NZ_CAWUDP010000002.1, from coordinate 243,197 downwards.
TATCGGCAATGACCAAGATTTCATGTTTAGCTTTAGTGATGGCATTAGCCAAATTACTGACTTTGGCATTTGTACCGATGGTGCGATCCGAGACGACTAACTGAATATCCACTTTTGGAAAGTCTTGGATAATTTGCTTCACTACTGCTATCCCAGAGTCTAGTGGGTCGCGGACGCTAAAGATAATTTGGTAATTTGGGTAGTTCTGTTGACAACAGAAAGCCAAGTTTTTGTAAGCGTCGCCATCTAGCCCACAAATTGGCTTCAGGACAGTAATGGGTGGGTGGAAACTTGAATTTACAGGATAGGGATACCGAAAAAAGGCGATCGCTGCATAAATTCCATAACCATAAAACAAGACAGCCGACAGACAGAGGATTAATAGTAAAAAATCAACGATACTCAGACTAAAAGAAGTTGTTAAACAAGTAGAAATATGCATCGTTTGTCTGGGGTTGCAAGCTGTATGCACGTCTTATACATTCGCTGCAAATCAGTTTGTCAATAACTCCGCCCTAAAAGGGACGGAGCTTGTAAAGAGCAAACTTTACGTGTTTGACTAGCTCATTTGAGACTAACTGCGGTTAAAACTTCCGGATGCTTCCCCAGTCCGGAACGGCAGATGCTACAACGGGGGGAACCCCCGCAACGCACTGCCTCCACAATTTAAGACCATTTGCTTGGTCGTTGGGTGAAGCCAAGACATCTGTAGTTAGTTGGGCGAGGGGACTATTAACTTTACTCGAAAGGATTATCTCCATGTATCGAGTTCCAGTATTATCACCGTCAGGCAAGCCGTTGATGCCAACAAAGCCCAGTAGAGCGCGACGTTGGCTAAAACAAGGAAAAGCCAAAGTTGTCTATAACGACCTTGGGATCTTCCAGATCCAATTGATCAAGTGTCCTAGAACAACGAACACCCAATCAATAGTAGTCGGAATTGATCCAGGTAAACTTTATAGCGGCGTTGGTGTCCAGTCGGTTAAGTTTACTCTGTGGACTGCTCATTTACAGCTACCATTCAAGACGGTTAAAGACCGGATGGAACAACGCCGCATGATGCGACATGGTCGTAGAGGACGACGGATCAACCGGAAGATACCCTGCAATCAACGCGCTCATAGACAAGCTAGATTTGACAACCGCCGTCAATGCAAGATACCACCTAGTATCCGAGCTAATCGCGAACTAGAGTTACGAGTCATTGACGAACTGTCCCTGATCTACCCAATCACCACTATTGTGTACGAAATTGTCAAAGCGCGTGGTGACAAGGCGTTTAGCCCTGTAATGGTTGGGCAGGTGTGGCAACTGGAAAACCTTGCTGATTACGCCGAAGTACAGCAAGTTGAGGGCTGGCAAACAGCGCAGATTCGACAACAGCTAGGCTTACAAAAGCAAAAGCACTCTAAAGGGGATGCGATACTCGCGACTCACGCTGTTGATGGCGTTGCCTTAGCGTGTAGTGCTTTCATCTGCTACGGCGTTACCTCGACTCATTCAATGGGTTGGAAAGGTAGCGTGACTGTACAACCTGCTCCTTTTGCTGTGATCCGTCGTCCTCCAATTTCGCGGCGTCAACTCCATTTAATGGTTCCCGCCAAGGGTGGGATTAGGCGTAAATATGGAGGCACTGTTACCCGGCACGGATTCAGGAAAGGTGATTTGGTTAAATCTCCCAAAGGTATCGGCTTTGTGTCAGGAGATACCGAAAAGCAAGTATCTGTCAGCAATGCCAACTGGAAAAGGTTGGGACAGATAGCATCTAGCAAGATCCAATTAATTCGCCGTTCAAACGGATTGATTGTGACTTACTAGATCATGTAAAGCCGCCCTCTGCTTTGCGCGCATGGCGGGGTTTCAAACCCAAATTTTCGATGAGTTTTGTATGTAGACAATATGACTATGGGATGGCAAAGTTACGACTTTCGAGGGATTATATAAAAAGTTTTTATATATAAGATTTTCGCTCTTTTGTAGGAGCGGTCACTCAATTGGTTTGCAATCAACCGTTATGAATTTGATTTACTTTATTCTGCGTTCTTCTTGGAGAATGGTGGCGATCGCAATTGTCACCGGATTCCTAAGTGGTGGCAGTAGCGCTGGTCTGATTGCCCTAATTAGCAGTGCTGCAAGTCGCAGTGCCAGCGAACGCTTCACATCGATAGTTTGGGGTTTTGCGGGGCTTGCCCTAGTTGCACTGATTACTAGTATCATTTCGCAAGTGATGCTGATTCGCCTGTCTCAGAATGCAGTCTTGCAATTACGGATGCGCTTGAGCCGGCAAATTCTCTCCACACAGTTAAGTCATCTAGAACAGCTAGGGAACCCCCGACTATTGGCAACCCTTACAGAGGATGTTCAAGCAGTTGCTAATGCTGTTTATCAGTTACCTTTTTTGTGTATTAATCTGGCGATCGTCTTGGGTTGCGTGACGTACATAACCTGGCTATCCTGGTTAGTACTTGTGATGGTTTGTGGTCTTTCCGTAGTGGCGATCGGCAGTTGCCAGTGGCTGTTGAACAGAGGAGAGAAATTTCTCGCCTTGGCGCGTGAGGATGAAGACCAGCTGTTTAAGCATTTCCGTACCATCAGTGATGGAGTCAAGGAACTCAAGCTGCACTACAGGCGGCGTCAAGTCTTCCTAGAAAAACAACTGCAATCAACTGCTACCAAGTTCCGTCGTCACAACGTTAACGGTCTGACCCTTTTCGCTGTAACTTCTAGTTGGGGTCAACTGGTGTTGTTTTTTGCACTCGGTTTTGTACTGTTTGCGCTGCCCAATCTGCTTGCCATCAACGCCCAAACCCTTTCTGGCTACATCTTGACCTTCATTTACTTGATGATGCCAATGGACAACATCATCAGCAAACTTCCCCTGTTAAGCAAAGCTAGCATTGCCTTGCAAAAGATAGAGTCGCTGGGGTTATCTCTAGGAAGTCGAACTGAAGTCTCAACGGTTCCACCTGCCATAAACACTGTTTGGCAGCGTTTACAACTTGTAGGTGTCACCCACACTTACCGTACAGACGTACAAGATAGTAGTTTTATCTTTGGTCCGGTGGATCTGACGTTTTATCCGCAACAACTGGTGTTTATCGTTGGGGGGAATGGCAGCGGTAAATCTACTTTTGCCAAACTCATGACTGGTCTGTACATCCCTGAAGCCGGAGAAATTTCCTTAGATGGGGAGTTAATTACCGAACAGAATCGAGAGTGGTATCGTCAGCATTTTTCCGTGGTGTTCTCTGACTTTTATTTGTTCGATGAGCTTTTGGGGTTAGATAATCTTGACCTAGATACTCAGGCTCAAGAGTATTTGAAGCTACTCCAACTAGACCATAAAGTCAAAATTGAAAATGGCAAACTTTCCACTACTAATCTTTCACAAGGACAGCGCAAACGACTGGCTTTGCTGACTGCATACCTAGAAGACCGACCAATTTATTTGTTTGATGAATGGGCGGCTGACCAAGACCCAGTATTTAAAGAAATCTTCTATACTCAACTTTTACCAGAACTGAGAGATAGGGGCAAAACAGTGCTAGTCATCAGCCACGATGATCGCTATTTTCATGTAGCAGACCGGGTGATAAAACTCGATTACGGTAAAGTGGAGTATGACAAGCAGTTATCCTGAACAACAAGATTCCCGACTTCGCAGAAGTTGTCGGGAATCTGAGCCTGCATAGATTTTAGTTTTATGGTTCGGAAAACTGGGTTGCCGGATGAGATTGACGCCCAGGTCTAAGTTTGAGAATGCGTAAAGTAGTTGCTGCAAGCGTAGGCAGCAGTCGTGGCTGGAGTAGCTGTTGGTCAAAGACGCTCATGCGTCTTGTGTTTTCTTCAAGGCAAGTAGACAAAAACAGTTCGAGAGTCAAATTATCCATAAAGTTACTAGCGGCGGTTGCAGTAAAAGCCTCCTGTTTCTCTTCTTCTGACCCACTAAAGGCTTTGATTTTATCTTGGACAGATCTCCAGTAATGCCACAGAGCATCAACTCCGCGTAACCAATTCGCCTGACGACCCTCCTGAATTTGTTGGTAAGTGACCCAATTCACAAAGAACATAATATGCCGCGCTTCTTCGTTAAGAATTTGCTCGAAAATGTCGAATATTGCTTCAGGCATATACTTAGCTTGGCGGGCGATTTTAAACAGTCCAAAAGCTAAGAAAGAATCAACGCATTCCCCAAAGCCAAAGTCAAGGAAGGCAGTTTTGATATTCCTAGGAACTACAGGAGAAGGAGGTTCAGAAATCTTAATGTCGTAATGGTTAATCACAAACTCAATGAGCCGGAAGTGGCGAGTTTCCTCCATTGCTTGCAGGGCGATCGCCTCTTGCAACAGGGGATCACTGACTGTCTGGGCAAAAGCGCTCACCATCGCCCCAGCATTTCGCTCTGTGCTGAGGGCTTCTTTCCAAAAGGGAACGCTTCGTATGCGTTCTAGGGCTACGCTATCAAGAGAAGGCCAAGGAAGTTGCTCTGGCTCGAACTCTATGTGGCTTTCGATAAAGCTGCGGCAGAAGAGTTCCTTATGGTTTTCGCTGCCAATTTTCATTTTGGAATAATTTTTAGTTATTGTTGGTTGTTGGTTGTAGAGACGCGCTCTCATGAAAGCGTCTGTACATTTGGAGCGTTGTAGAGACGCAACCTGGCGCGTCTGTACATTTGGAGCGTTGTTGGTTATTGATTGGTAGCTGCAGGTTGATAGTTGTTGGTTGTTCTTTACCACTAACTACTATCCACTACTCACTACCTAGAACACCAATTCAGTAATCCTGAAGAACCTCTCCCCCAACCCCTCCCCGCATAGGGGAGGGGAGTTTGGCTCCCCCAACGCTAGTAGGGAAGGGGGCTGGGGGGTTAGGTTTTTGATTACTGAATCGATGCTCTAGTGGTCTGTTTCATTAATTTTGAGGGATTCGTAGTGAGCGCAAAGAGCGCTCTTGGAGTTTAGGACTAAAGTCCTTACTACGAACTTATATAACTATGATAATTAATGCGATGAACCACTAGTCACAACTGATTGTGTTTTAGCAGCCGCTTGGGTGTGGCGCTCTTTTAGGTAAGAGAAAAATTCGCGTCCCTCACGCAGGCGACGCACTAGCATCTGAGGATTAGTCAGCATTTCACCCACAATCGGAATGATGGCTTGGGGTCGGAAATAGAAACGACGGTACATCTGCTCGACAGCATCCTCAATCTCGGAACTGGAGAGATTCGGATATTGTAGTGTAGACATTTGAATGCCGGATGAGGCAACCAGGGAATTGTCGCTAAACCAACCATTAGTCTGAGCTTGTTGATAAAGTTCGGTTCCTGGATAAGGAGCAGCGATGGAAACTTGGATAGTATGAGGATTCACCTCGCAAGCAAAGCGAACCGTCTCCTCAATTGTTTGGCGGGTTTCGTTTGGCAAGCCGATGATGAATGTGCCGTGTACGGTGATCCCGAGTTTGTGGCAGTTCTCCATGAACTTCCGCGCCACTTCTAATTTAATGCCTTTTTTGATCCCATCCAGAACTTGCTGATTGCCCGATTCAAATCCCACCAGCAACAGGCGCAAGCCGTTGTCACGCAGTTGCTTGAGTGTATCGTAGTCTAAGTTAGCGCGGGCGTTGCAGCTCCAAGTGAGCTTGAGTCGCTTCAGGTGTTCGCTGATGGCGATCGCTCGCTGCTTATCAATCGTGAACGTGTCATCATCGAACATATATTCCTGCACCTTGTCACCAAAAATGGCTTTCGCTTCTTCCATTTCTCGCCCAACTGCTTGGGGGCTTTTGGTGCGGTACTGATGACCGCCTATTGTCTGAGGCCACAGACAGAACGTGCATTTGGCAGGACAACCACGCCCTGTATAAAATGAAACGTAAGGATGTAAGAGATAACCGATAAAATATTTTGTAATGTCCAAGTCACGGGCATATACAGGCAGAACGCTGGGCATTGCATCCCAATCGTGGATGAAATCGCGCTCGGCATTGTGATGCAAGTTACCGTTTTTATCTCGGTAGCTTAGCCCCTTAATCTGATCCCAAGGTTTGCCTTGCGCCAGTTCCTGACAGGTGTAATCGAACTCGTTGCGACACACGAAGTCAATAACCGGGTTCTCGCGTAGTGTTTCGTCTGGTAAGACTGCCACATGCGCCCCAACAAAGCCAACCTGCACATCAGGGTTTTGTTCCTTAATTGCCAAAGCACACTTGGCATCATTAGCCAGCGAGGGTGTGCTGGTGTGCATGATAATCAGTTCGTAATCTTTGGCGATTTTCAGCACATCTTCCACAGTTTGATTGTGTGGAGGAGCATCTACAAGCTTGCTTCCTGGAACTAGGGCAGCGGGCTGTGCTAGCCATGTAGGATACCAGAAAGAGGTAATTTCCCGCTTGGCTTGATATCGGGAACCTGCACCACCGTCAAACCCATCAAAGGAAGGAGGACTGAGAAAAAGGGTTTTTTTCACTAAATTTTCTCCTTTTGTTAAGTAAGGCAATACACTGCCTCGCTAGTTATATAAGTTCTTACTTTTCACGAGATCTGGGAAACCTCTCTCCTACGAGGAGAGAGGCTTTGATTTTTCCCCCTGACAACAAAAAAAGTTTTTCCGCTTCCCTCTCCTTTTAGGAGAGGGTTAGGGAGAGGTGGGAAGGGGGCTAGGGGGTTAGGTTTTTCGTGGATTTTTCCACATGGCGTGAAAAGTCAGATATAAGTTATGGCAATCTGAATCATCAGAAAACTTGAATATTCAAGAAATGGCGTTCCTGAGCGACAATTGAATTGCTTAATCAGTGCAAAACGTTACTGTGGCTGAGTATATCTTTTAAATACCATCAAGAGGTTTAATGAGAAAAAAATAATTTTGCAAAATCAGTCGTTTTAGTCCTATTAAGATTTATTGTTCGGCTACCCTAGACTCTGCATCAGCTTGCCATCAGCATAGAGAGGCAAATGCTGGGTTGTTGCTAAGAAACTATTTTAGAAGTGTGTGAGTAAGTGCGAGGAGCAATGTTGAGCAAAACCTCGGGACGTTTAGTCAGACCTAAAGAAATAGAGTTTCTAGTTCATTGAGGTATCGGTGTAAGTGGACGCCCGTGGAATTCGGTAAAGGAAATGCTTGACGGCGGATATTTTACTTGGTTGTGTTAGTCAACTGGTCAAGCAGTGCAAGAACATCACTGCGGCTGAGTTTACTTTTGCCATTAGCCATAGCATCAAGAGTGCCATAAGCTAAAGTCAAGGGAATTTGACAAAAGTCCAAAGCAGGACCTGCAGGAAGGGCGCTGGTGTAGGCATCTGCTAGCGCCAGATTGCGACGAGCATAATGATGCACATCTTCTACACTCCAACCCTCGGGGAAGAAGTCCACCCCACGCACCAAGTCTTCACTGTGGTTGCGGATGATATTTACCGCCTGTAAACCGCGACCAAACCCAATCGCATGGATACGGTTCGTCTGCGTCCCATCGTACCAAGCCCATAAATCTGAGAGCATCAAGCCAACGGCACCTGCAACTCCAAATGTGTAACGATCCAAATCGGACTCACTACGGATGATCCAATTCGTTTCCGCCCAGTAAGCCATTCTGTCAGCCATCGCCGCAGTGGCATCCCAAATCCGAGGTGCAATTGTTGCAGGCGCAAGTATTGCCCATTCTCGAATCCGCAGGGAAACCTCTGGTAGGAGATGTTCATGTGACTTTAAGCCTTTGTAGAAAGCATCCACGGCAAAGCCATCACCTCCTGCTTGTAATGTCAAGCTAATTGTATGTAACAGCTTTGCCTTAGTGAAGTTATCTAGGTCTGGATGGTCTTCGATTTCGTCAATAGCTCGCAAACACAGGTATGCTGACGCTACCGCCTCTTGCAAGCCAAGTGGTAACTGAATAATTGGGATGTAAAATGTTCGACTCGTTTCCTTAAGTATGTTTAATGCATCTCCATACAAGTCCATAAGACTGCAACTCCATTGGCTATGATTAACTTTGCTTAATATTGTTCGTGAAAAAGTAACCACTTAAATCAAAAAGTTGGGATTTGTGAATTTGGGATGCTTGTCTACTCAACTGTAATTGCATCAATCCACAGTCAGCTGCAAAGCTCAACTCAATCCAACAGCCACCAACTTCTGAGTGACAAGGCAGATTCCGATTATCTATTTTCTTTAACCAAAAATTAAAACTCTTCGCCAAGAACGACATCGGTTCCCACCTGCTGGACTTGTTAGTTATGGATCTTATGTGCTTCTTGGCTCTCACTCCTGAGTTGATTTACCGTGTAAATTAATACTAAAACTGTACGGTTAATCTTTTGCAAGCTACTCTCCTCTGTGTGCGATATCGCAAAACGCTATAGACCTGCATTAGTATGAAATGACGACAGTAATAAGTCAAAGTTCCCAGGAAACGCTTAGCTGTGACTTAACCTCCAGAACTGTTGAATCTGTTGATCAGCGCGATTGGCTTTGCCACTGCCCCGAATCGCAATCGCCTCTGTTGGGGTACTCGGTGCGATTGGCTTTGCCACTGCCCCGAATCGCAATCGCAAAGTAGGGGACTGTCTAAGGGGCGTTCGCGTTCGCGCAGCGTGTCGCTTTGCGACTCAGCGGCTCCTCCGGAGCATCGCTTTTGTGGGTGTTGTCGTTACCATATCCAAAGCAAGCCATAGCCAGATAGAAAATAAAGTACTTTCAAAGATATACCAGTCCTGTACCTCCTAAGTCATCATTTAGAGGCTACGGCGTTTCAAGGAATGAGGAATTTTATGGTAGCAGGCGAGGCGATCGCCCCGAATTGCAGTGGCAAAGGCGATCGCTCCACAAGGAAAGATAGATGTGTTACTGGGGCGGATATCTTACCCGCCCTTGCCTGAGAAATGAGCATCTTCTGTTGAATGACGACTATAGCGATTTTCGGTTGAATCCACTACATGGTAGGGGCACAGCATTGCTGTGCCCCTACGAACACGTTGTATTGCAATCAATTAAGAACCCCTATACCTATTTAGACGTGAAGCGAAAAGGTCGTTTCAAGTTTTTCTCTCAAAAGTGCATCAGTTAATTTCACTCGCGCTTATTAAGGAGTAGAAGGAAGGCGGTGAAGCTAAAGCGCAAACGTGTTTAGTGTTAACTACTTTCCTAGCATACTATCACGCACTGTTATTAGTGCAATATCAGTTCATAAATCTACCAGGTTGCAAGGAGAAGCTAGTTATGACTTGTGAAGAAATGAAGCAGTTAAAAAACGATATTCATGACGAATTGAAAAATGTTGTGAATAACTCTAAGTTAGGCGATGTTTTGCAAAAATATGGCATACAAGACAACATATTTGTGAAATTTGACTGCATACTCGACCTAACTAAAATTCAATTTAGTGATGCTATTTGTAACGAGCAAGTTAAGAGTGAGGAGCGAGTGACATTACTGTGCTGCAGAATTAATTCGTGTATTTGTTGTAGTTGCTAATAAGCCCTAACGGTATTGTTAACTCAATAGCTATTGTCTAAAATTATTGAGAATACAAGTGATAAGCTGTTCCACATATAATTTTCCGGAACGAGTTAAGCCAGCCAAACGTTTCAGGCGAAAAATTATGCAATTTTAATGTGGAACAGCTTAACACTAGCTTAGAAAGGTCATTTTCGGTTTAGCAATTTCATAGCATTTTGTTGTCATTCTCAATAAACCAGCTTTTTAACACTTAAAGCGACTCAAACTAGAAGCAGTAGCCTGGGTTTTGTTCTTCAACCCAGACTACTAATATTACGGTAATCTAATACCAAAAATGAAGTAATATAGTTGCAGTGTCACCGTTACTCAGCAACAGTTACTTCGCATGAAGGAGTGCAATATTCGCGATGAGTACTCTTTTAGGGTGGTTTAAACCGCTAGGAGTTGCAATAGGTGGAGCAATAGCTGTTTCTGCAAATTGTGCTATCGCCCAAATTACCCCAGATGCGACTCTCCCTGATAATTCTCGCATAACAACACAGAACAACATCAGAATTATTGAAGGTGGAACCCGCGCAGGAAGTAATCTGTTCCACAGTTTTGATCAGTTTTCCGTGCATACTGCGACTACGGCTTACTTTAACAATGCACTTGATATTCACAACATTATTAGCCGGGTAACAGGTAAATCTATTTCTAATATTGATGGCACACTTAGAGCTAACGGCATAGCCAATCTGTTTCTGATTAATCCTAATGGAATTATTTTTGGTCCCAATGCTTCTTTAAACATTGGCGGTTCATTTCTAGCTAGTACTGCCAGTAGTCTTAACTTTGCCGATGATACCAAGTTTAGTGCCACAGATCCCCAAACCATACCCCTGCTGACAGTCAGTGTTCCCATTGGCTTGCAATTTGGAGCAACTGCGGCACCCATCCGCAATCAATCTCAAGCTAGTCCAGGTGGAACAACTAATATCCTGAGTTACCCCGTTGGCTTACAGGTACAGCCAGATAAAACCTTGGCAATTGTAGGCGGTGATGTGACACTGGAGGGCGGAAATTTAACGGCAGCAAGGGGAAGAATTGAGCTAGGAAGTGTCGCTAGCAATAGTTTGGTCAGTCTTAACCCAACAAACCAAGGTTGGATCTTGGGGTATGAGGGTGTCCAGAATTTCCAGAACATTCAACTCATCCAGCGAACAGTTGATGGTTCTGAAATTCCATCTATTGTAGATGCCAGTGGCAACGATGGCAGTGGTAACATCCAGGTGCAAGGCAAGTCTGTGGAACTAATTGGTAATGTGCGATTGATAAATTTAACTAATGGTGTCAAAGATGGCGGAGATTTAACGATTACCACTAGCAAATTAATTGTTCGGGATGGCGCACAATTATTAACTATGACAATAGGCGAGGGTTCAGGGGGAAATTTGACCGTGAACGCCTCCAAGTCTGTGGAGGTGATTGGTAGCTCTACCATAACAGATACTGATATTACTTTTACTCGTCCTAGTGCATTGTCTAGTACAACCACCGCTACTGGAAACGCGGGTGACGTACATATCAACACTGGGAGGCTGCTTATCCAAGGTGGGGCAGAGATTTCAGCAGAGTCTAGTGGAGATAGACAGAACTCACAATTTAAGCCAGCTACAGGAAAAGGAGGGAATTTGACCGTAAATGCCTCCGAGTCCATAGAGCTAATTGGAACTTCAGCAAGAGGTTTTCCCAGTAGCTTGTTTGCTAGGACTCTAGGTTCTGGAGATGCCGGAAAAATGACAATCACTACAGGGCAATTGATTGTCCGAGACGGGGCTACACTAAATGTGAGCAGTCAATTGCCAAAGTTGCAAGAGAATGTAATCTACTTAGGAGATGCAATTAACCTAGGCAAAGCAGGTGAACTTAACATAACCGCTCGCTCCATCCTGCTGAATAACAAAGGAAAACTGACATCTGAAACTAACTCAGGTCAGGGCGGAAATCTTAACCTACAAGTGCAGGACTTATTACAGCTGCGCCGCAACAGTCAAATATCCACCAATGCAGGCAAGGCACAGGCTTTTGGTGACGGCGGTAATATCACCATCAATGCTCCGTCGGGCTTCATCGTCGCCGAACCGCAAGAAAACAGCGACATCACCGCCAATGCTTTCACAGGTTCTGGTGGCAGAGTCCAAATCAATGCTACTGGTATTTTTGGCATAGCACCACTTAGTCGAGAAGACCTGGCGAGACAATTGAGAACTGACGACCCAACCAAACTAAACCCACAAAACCTTCTCACAAGCGACATCACCGCAATTTCTCAGACCAACCCGACTTTAAACGGAGTAGTAAATATCAATACACCAGAAGTTGAGATCAACCGTGGATTAATCAACTTGCCTGTGGAAGTTGAGGAACCGAGACTGGCACAAGGCTGTGATGTAGCTGCACAAAATCAAAGTGAATTCATCATCACCGGACGCGGCGGCATACCACCCAGCCCTAGGGAAGTTCTTAAAAGCAACAATGTGCACGTAGATTGGGTGTCCTTGGGAGAGGATGGAAACAATTCTTCTGGTGCTTCAAGCAGGGAGACGCAAGAGCGCAGAAGTAGAGGCTATACACAAAATCACAAAAATGTCAATAGTGCACCAGATGAGATTGTGGAAGCACAGGGTTGGGTGGTGGATAGCAATGGTGATGTGATTTTGGTGGCTCAAGCACCCACTATGACACCTCATGGTCCCTGGTTCAATCGTGCATCTTGCAATGGTGGTTAGGAATGCAAATTGATTGATGTCCAATTTTTGGGTAGGGGCACAAGGTTTTGCCCATTGGTATCAACTTAAGCCCAAAGTCATTATTGACAAGCATTAGACCATTTTTTGATGTACCATCTAGATTTTCGATCCCCCCTTAATCCCCCCTTAAAAAGGGGGGAAATAAAATCAAGCCTTAATCCCCCCTTAAAAAGGGGGGAAATAAAATCAAGCCTTAATCTCCCCTTAGAAAGGCGGGAAATAAAATCAAGCCTTAATCTCCCCTTAGAAAGGCGGGAAATAAAATCAAGCCTTAATCTCCCCTTAGAAAGGCGGGAAATAAAATCAAAGCCCCCTTTTTAAGGGGGTTGGGGGATCTAAAACGACGGTAAATTGAGTGTTTGAGCATGATTTTTGACACGCATGGGCAAAGAAGAGCGCCTACGGAGCTTATGAATTTTGCAAGTTATTTAATCCACATTCCTTAGTAAGCGGTTTCGGCGATCGCAGTTATGAAACTTGCGCATCTCACCAAGAAATATTTAGACTAGCGTTAGACTAGTCTAATAAGAATTATGGAATCAGTAGGCTCATACGAAGCAAAAACGCACCTTCCTGCGCTCCTTGAACGAGTTGCAAAGGGAGAAGAATTTGTGATTACAAAGCACGGAGTCCCCATTGCGCGACTTGTTCCCGTGGATCAAAACCAACAGCGTGACGTTCGCTCAGTGATTGAAGAGTTAAAGCAGTTCCGCAAAGGGCACACTTTGGGAGGACTCTCAGTACGAGAGATGATTAACGAGGGCAGACGATGAACTTTGTCCTTGACTGCTCAATAGCCATGGCATGGTGCTTTGAGGACGAAGCAACAGAATTTACCGACTCACTACTTGAGGGGCTTGCCCAAGGAAGTGCAAAAGTGCCATCCATCTGGTTTCTGGAGATTGCAAATGTCCTAGCGATAAGTGAACGAAGGGGACGAAGCAATCAGGCAAAGATAACTCAATTCCTCAGACTCTTGGGCTGTCTTCCCATTACCGTTGATGCAAAAACTGGGGAGAAGGCATTTACTGATGTGCTTACCCTTGCGCGAACCCATAAGCTTACCTCCTACGATGCAGCATATTTAGAGCTTGCGCTGCGTGAAGGATTCGCTCTTGCAACACTGGATGAAGAACTCAAACGAGTTGCCAACAACCTTGGTGTCACCATACTCTGATCAGAATTGGTGGTTGCTTGTCCTTGAAATAAATAAACCGCACTACGCTGAAGGCGCATACCCAAAGGGCTTTAGACGCAGAGAACCCAGAGGAAGAGAGAACAGAGGGTTTTTTGCGTAAGTCTTGCATTGTTCTTGCCATTTGAAGATTGGCTGTGACATACTCAAATAAAATACGGTTATTTGGTAGGATTAGTGTAATTAAACGTGAGTTCGATGACCTCTCCCACCCAACCTCCCTCTCCTTGTAGGAGAGGGAGGAGCTATATAAAAATGGGATTTTTAAGCCTCTCCCCTTGTAGGGGAGAGGTTTGGAGAGGGGTCAAATCAGGATACATCGAACTCACGTTAATTAAGAATCGACTCTAAAATTTCGTGCGTTAACGGGTGTTGAAAGAGAAAAGCCAATCTTGAACTAGGAATGAACAATGCTAAAAGACGCTCAAGGACTTGAAGTAACAACAGACTCAAAAGAGACGATCGCAGCCATTGACTGTTTCATCGAACAAGCCCTCAGCTATGGTAAGGATGCTGAAGCTTGTATCTTACGAGCAATTGCCGCAGATCCAAGCTGTGCATTGATTCATGCCTATGCAGCTGCTCATTACCTGTGTCAAGAAAACGCTACGGCTTGGAAGCAAGCCACACCCCATTTACAAACAGCTCAACAGCATTTAGCAAAAATAACAAAGCGAGAACGGTTATACATACAAGCGATCGCCGCTTGGGCTTCCGGAGCAATTGACTGGGCGATCGCCCTACACGAGACTCTTGCTCAAGACTTTCCCACTGACTTGATCTCAGTTCAACAGGGACAATATCACTACTTCTATTTGGGCGATAAAGAGAGATTGCTCAAAATTGCGGAAAAAGTTCTTGCTGCTAATCAGGAAAATCACTATCTGTACGGTATGCTGGCGTTTGGTTTGGAACAGTGTCATCGGCTGAGGGAAGCAGAAGCAATGGCTCGAATGGCAACGACTCTCAATCGTCATGATCCTTGGGCGCATCATGCTATTGCTCATGTGATGGAAACTCAAGGACGAGTGGATGAAGGCATTGCTTGGATGGAAACCCATGCTGACACTTGGCAAAACTGCAACTCTATGCTATATACGCACAATTGGTGGCACGTGGCGTTGTACTACTTAGAACGAGGCGACGAAGAAAAGGTTTTGACGCTGTACGATACTCACGTATGGGGACGCGCCGAGAAAGAATCTCCAAAAGACCAGGTGGGGGCGATCGCCCTACTGTTACGCTTGGAGTTGCGTGGTGCTGATGTCGGCGGACGTTGGCAACAGTTGAGTGGATATCTTTTTCCCCGCCTTCACGAACACGCATTGCCCTTTCAAGACTTGCATTATATCTATGCACTGGCAAGAGCAGGACGTAGCGAATGGTTGCTCGAAATGCAAATCAGTATGCACAAATACGCTACCACTGTCAATCCCTATTTACGTGGAAACTGGGCTGTTGTGACAATTCCGGCTGCTAGAGGTATGATTGCTCATGCAAAAGGTGACTGGTTAGAGGCGATCGCTCAACTAAAACCTGTCTTGCCTCTATTGCATAAGATTGGTGGTAGCCATGCTCAGCGAGCTTTGTTTGAACAAGTTTATTTAGATGCTTTGTTGCAAAGTGAAAAGCACAGTAGAGTTCATTGCACAATTGCTTGAGATTAAGAAAGTACCAAAAAATAAATTATCCATTATGTAGGGTGGGTTAGGCGCACGACACTTGAGGTTTTACATGCAGGACTTGCATTGCGCCGTAACCCACCAATATTCGGTGCATCACTACAAATTGGAGATTTTTTTTATTGGAAGTCCCTAATGTCGTTTGTCTCCAGAACAGCTGTAGAGACGTAGCATGCTACGTCTCTACATACGACGGGTGAGGGCAGTCATCGAGAATAGTGCAAGATATCCATAATTTACAATACCGATTCAGCCGACACCGCATTGTAAATTTGCGCAAGTACATTGTAATCTTCCAACTTCACTGCTGCAAAACGCTGAACTCCCACTTGTTCCATCGCGGCTTGTAGTTCTGCATCTGGCTGAAGTAGAGCAAACTGAAGCTGCTGAATGGCAGATGCACCGAGACGTTGGCTCACGACCAAAGGCGGCATAGGACAAGGTCCAAGCACTTCCACAACTTGCAGATGATGAGATATTTCCGGAAAGTCGCGCAGTTCCTGCTCTAAGACAACACTGTCAATTGCTGCACAATCTACCAACCCGTCTGCCACCCACCGAATTGAACGCTGGTGAGAACCTGATTGTATTGCCTTGCTAAAAAAGTTTTTGGGATGTCCGCCTTGAATTAACCGATAGCGCAGCAAATTGTAGCCGCTATTGGAACCTGGGTCATTGTAGCAGACTGTTTTAAGAGCCAAATCCTCAAAGTTTGCCAAGTTGCTGGTAGCATTCACAATCACATCTGAAAAGTAAATGGGACGGTTTTGATAGCGTGGTGCTTGCATCACTGGAGCAACCAACGGTTGCAACTGATGTGGAACAACTTGGCAATACCGAATCAAAGGTAATCCACAGATGAAGGCGAGATCCACTTGGTCTTTTAAGAGTACCGGGTCTTCTAATGGGTCGCATTCACCTGGATAAAGCTGTGTTTCAACTCCCAAAACGCTACCCAGATAAGCCAAAATGGTTTCGTAGAAATTGAACCAGTTGGGAGCTAGGTAAGACACAGCTCTGAGCTGAGTTAATCGAGTAACTTGCGGCTGGTGGGATGCCATTTGTGTCCTGCAACGCCTTGATGAATGGAAACTAACACTAGCTTGCGGCAAGCCCAATGAATACGCAAGAACACCAAACTTAGTAACGTCAGTAATCCGATCATCAAAACTGTTCCATAAGCCTTGCTGTACCACCAAAACCGCACAAGCAGTGCTGTACCCAGTTGTACAGGCTCCCATAAGCGGGAAGTTACACTTTTTGAATCGTCGATGCTGACAACCAAGGATGTTGCTCTATTCGCCATTGCCATTTTCATTACTGCTCCTTTAACACCCTACCTAAGCTACTCAATTTTGCAGTTTAAACTACGGTAATTAGATAGATATAGTGGTATTTGTAAGCAATATCTCATAGCTTGCTGAAAAAAGCAAGATCTCAGGCTAATGGCTACTGAAAAATGTATGTATTTTGAAAACTTTAAAGACTTATAGCTAAAGTGAGAACCCCTCAACCTCTGTTGCGGAGTTCACCTAAGACGACTTTTGTCCTACTTTTGTCCTCTACATCCTGAATATGTTGATGAATTAGAATCTTAAACCAACCCCACCTTGCAAGGAGAAAGCGGTACCGCCGTCACGGACAGCGTCAAAGGCAATGATAGCGTTCCCAAAAATCACCGTATTGCTATTTGGAACAACGTAATCAACTCCTGGTTGCAGGGCAAAACCAATTTTATTGCCAACTGGGGAAGGTGTATCACCGCCAGCTAAAACAACCCCAGCTCCTATGTAGGCATCAGTTTGCCAGTTGATGGGGTAGTCGTAGGAAACTGTTGGCACAAGGGCGACATTTGAACCAATGAAAGCCTGAGCGCGGAAAGAAACGGGAACTTCAAGAAGCTTATAGCGGGCAGCAATTACTCCTCCGACTCGCGCACCATCTGCAAAACCAACTGCCGGACCAACACCAACATAGCTGCCATATGCGACTTGAGCTTGTGCTGGCTGGGTAGATTGAGCAAAACTTAAAAGTAAACTAGCCAAAACAAGTGATACTAAGTACTGAAGACGCTTCATTTGCCCGCTCCTCACACAATTGCTGAGTTAATTGTAGATTTTATACCTTCTGTTAGTCAGAAGTCACCCCCGAGGTCAGATCCCCGACAACTTTTACGAAGTCGGGGATCTTGTAACCCATTAGAATTAATGAAACAAATCACTAGGGGCAACGAGGATGAATACCTCCTTGAGTACAAATGTAAGCTATTTGCCTGGGATCTAAATTTTTGACTTGAGTGAAATCCACTCCATCGACAACAGCAGATTTTGCCCCTATAGCTGGGATTTGGACAAATTGCTCTGCTTGGTCTTGTTTGCTAGGGGAAAGAATTGCTCCCTGAAAATCGGCTCCTGTGAGATTCGCGCCCCTTAAATCTGCAAGGCTCAAGTCGGCGTTTCGCAAGTTAGCATTTTCCATGTTCGCAGAGCGTAAAATAGCATTAGCAAGGCGAGTGGCGTTGAGGTTGGCATTGCTGAGATTGGCATGATCTAAATAAGCTCCTGTCAGGTCTGCTCCTTGCCAATCGGTTTTGGTTAAGTTGGCGAATGACAATTGCGTTCCTATTGCAATCACGCGACCCAGACGAGCAGCATACAAATCCGCGTCTTTCAACTGTGCATTGCTCAAGTTGGCTCCTGTCAGGCTGGTATTTTCCAGCACAGCACCTTCCAAATCGGCTCCCTCTAGCTGAGCGCTGCTGAGGTTAGCACCAGTTAAGCGTGCGTTGGATAAGTTAGCTTTATTGAGAATGGCGCGGCTTAAATCAGTACGAATCATCAAAACACGGCTGAGGTTAGCTTCAGTAAGATTAGCTTGCCTCATCCGTGCTTGGGTTAAATCAGCAATCCAATCGTCGTAGGTATCCCAGCGACCATCCTCGCCTCCTCCCCGGAAGCGACTCCCTTTGAAACTGCCAAAAGATAGGTTCGCGGATTTGAACCTAATTCCCCATAAATCAGTTTTATCTAGTACCAAGTTGAAGGAGCTTTGCTCAGAGCCGTTTTGACCTAAGTTGATATTGCTTAGATCTGAGCCATTGGCTTGACCGTTGTAGACAGCCAAAATCTTATTCATGACACGCTGGTTTGCTTGCAACTGCTTTTGTAGCACTTCTCGTGGTAAAGCTTTGCTACCTCTTGCTGGGTCTAACTCGCCACTCAGGTACTGATTCATGTGTTTTAAATCGGGGATGGCATTCGGTCCGATGCTGACCAAAGCTTGCTGAATCGTTTCAACTAAGATAGGGTTGGTTTCCTTAGACAGCAAGTTGACAAGGTATTGGGTTGCCTGAGGGTCCTTGAGAGTACCCATAGCCAAAATTGCTTTCTGGCGTTCGTCGTTTGTCGCTGTCGAGTTGGGAGTTAACTGTTTGATCAGTGCAAGAAACTGCTGGCTGTTGCGCTGCTCGACAGCACGTTGAGTTTGCGCTTGCTGAATGTATATTTGAGTACCTACTAAAAGTGCTAAAACTGCACTCATGCTCAGGAGTGCAACTGCGGTCAGCGTTTGGTTTGGATTTTGTTGCGTCCACTGCCATACTTTGGAATACTCTCGGCTTGGCTCTTCTGGAGTGATCACAATTGATGCGATCGCCGCTTCTTCATGTGGTTCGGTCAACGGAGATTGGCTCTGCTTGGTATCTTTATATGGAGATGTGAATGGTTCGGTGGCATCTATCGTGTAAGTCCTTGCCAGCCTGTCGTGCAGTGCGCGGCGGTTTTGCTGCCAGGGGAAGCCAGTCGCTTCTAACACAAGCATGATTGTCGCCAAGCTGGTAAAAGCACCGAAACTGGGAAACAAGAAGCTGTTGCGCCACAGAAAATAAGCGATCGCCGTCGGTAAACCCCAACGACCGAGTCCTTCTCGCACGAAAACGGCTTTGAAACCTGGCGGTTTACCAAGATCGTTGACAACTTTAATCCCAAACTGACGTTTCCCCAGTGTGCTTCCAGTTTTCGCTAGTAAATATAATTGCCAGCCCGAAACTGTCAGGGGTGCGAGCAAGGCGATTGTCCATAAAAAATTCGTGATTGATGCTACATTCCGGGTACCGTAGCTGATAGGCAAAGCAAGTGGGCGGGCGATCGCTCGTTCCGTTTGTACTAACAAAGGGTTGAGTGGCGATCGATCCAAATCGCTTCTAGAATTGGCATAAGCACCCATACCAAAGGGCACTAATCCACTGGCAACCACCAGTGTGATTTCTACTGCCCAAGCGGCAATGCGCCTAGTTGCTAAAGGCAATGAGTTAGATTTTCCCGGTTCTTTAGCTTGACTAGATTGATTCGTTCTCCTCACACCTGGGGTCGCCATTGGATAATTCCCTTTAACTTTATTTCTACGCCACTCTCTGCACGTTTAAAAATAAACTACTGCTTTTTTTGAGAGTTATTAGATACTAAAAATTTGTATCCAAGGTACACTAATATTGCCAATAGTGCCAAACTGATCGCAGCAGCGACGAGTTTCAGGACTGCTTGCAGTATGGCAAACCCCAACAACAAAGCAGCACCAGAAACTATAACCTTTTTCACGACTGACAGATTGTTGAACCAAGTCACAAATCGCACCAAGTGAGACTCCAAGCTTGCAAAACCAAACTCAGAGGACTTCACTCTTTTTTGTGACGGTGTGATCACATACGAGGTATTAATCTCAGCCTCTAGCTTTTCGAGGCGACGCTTTAAGTCTTCTTCTGGTTGAGGATTCATTTGTTTCTACCTTAGCTTAAACACTCTTATGAACAACGAACCAACAAAATCCCTTTGTTGATAGTTTTTAGCGTGATTTTAGCGAATACCTTTGTTTGAAAGACCCCTGTTGGTAGTTAGACAAGCTTTTTGTGTTACCTTTGCCTAAAAAATTTATAAAGAAGAACTCAGAACTCAGCTTTAGTTCTGTGTAAGTGGGTGATAAGACTCCCCTTAAGAACTGGCTGCTTCTAGGCGAAACCAATACTAAAATTTTCTTTCTTGTTGAAACTCCATCCCTTTATGGGTGGAGTCCCAATTGAGTTTCTAGCTGACATTCTGACCAATGTTTATTTTTTTAATATTTAACCATATAGGAATTCATCTGCCCAAGAAAAATTTAGAATGTTTAGTTTGGAACAAAGACAGTTTGTTATCGTCTTTTCACTTTAAGATATATGTATCAATAATTGCTATAAAAAACTCCGAAGCATAACAAGAAAACAAAAAAATAAAACAATAATATGAAGAATATGAAGATGCGTACGCGATTTCAAGTTGTTCCCGCATCATTAGCGATCAGTTTGGTTCTGACCAATGCTCATTTGGTAGAGGCACAAGTTGTGCGAATTAATTCTAATTTGCAGACAGATCCGCTAATTGTAAATGGTACATCTGGGGGAACACTCCAAAGCAACTGTGGCAACATTGCCCCTAAACCCAATCAAGTTATCCAGGTGACAGAATCACTGCCTTACCTACGATTAACAGTTGAAAGTGGTGGACAGCCTACTTTATTAATTGATGGTCCAGGTGGACGCTTCTGTGTTTTACCAGATAGCTACTCTGGAGGCAAGCCAGAAATTTCTGGTTATTGGCAGGCAGGAAACTACTCTTTATATGTAGGAGACTTATCCAAAGGACAGCATAACTATAGTTTATCAATTTCGCAACAAAAGACACCTAAAAATAAATAAACACTTATCAACCGGGCTTGATCGGCTAAAATACATTCAAATAGCACCCGTGGCTCGTCCTCCGGCTAACGGTTAAGTGTCAACAGTTAGGGGAGTGTCAAAAGTTTTTTGTTAGTCAAAGTGTTTTGATGCAGTATCGATCGCGCCCCTGCTGCTTTGCTTGGTAAAGTGAGCGATCCGTTGCTGCAATTAAGGCTTGGGGCGAACTGTTGTCACTGGGAACACTAGTGACAATGCCCATACTCACGGTGACATAATCTGCTACATCAGAACCAATGTGCTTTAACTGAAGCTGGCGCACTTGGTTTTGAATAGTTATTGCCACATGAACCGCGCCTTTGTGATCAGTGTTAGGCAAAATTACGGCAAATTCTTCACCACCGTAACGCGTTACCAAATCTGCTGGGCGTTTAACGGAATGGTTGATTGCCTCAGCAATTTGCACTAAACATGCATCTCCAGCTGGATGACCGTAAGTATCGTTATAGCGTTTGAAAAAATCAATATCGCACAAAATTAACGATAGGGGTTTTTGCTCGCGTGCTAATTGATTCCACTGTTGCTGTATGTACTCATCAAAGCGGCGACGGTTAGCAACTTGAGTGAGCGCATCAATTGTGACAAGAGACTCTAAGTGTTCGTTTGCTTGTTGTAGTTTTTGGTAAAGTTCTGACTGCTGAATGGCGATCGCCAAATGATTGGAAATTTGGCGCAGTAAGTCAACTTCTTCGCTTTGCCATTGACGGTAGTCATCACAAGCGTGAACAATGAGCAAACCCCATAATTTTCTTGCTGGAGATTTGAGGCTTGTTGTGGCAGTTCCTTGGTGTTGAATAATCGGGATAACAACCTTGGATTTAACGCCTAATTTCTGCATCAATTCCCTTAAACAGTTGCTCCACTCATCTTCACTTATATCAGGAATCACCCGCGACTGCCCATGCCAGTAAAACTCATAACAATCGGATGGAAAACATTTGTCGTAGAAGGTAAGCCCTAGTGTTGGCGGGACAGAATCTACTGATTCTTGAATAACAGTTCCCGAACCATCTGGATTGATCTGAAAAATTAACACTCGATCAACCTGAAGCATTTGACGCGCTTTAGTCACTACTGTGGTGAGAATTTCATGCAAATCAAAAGAATTGTGAATTTGCTGGGCAACCTCACTCAGTAACCGTTCGCGCTGCATTTGCCTTTGCAAAGCTTGCTCAGTTCGTTTGCGTTCGCGAAGCGCGGCTTGCCGTTCGCTGATATCTACAATCAAGCCATCACAAATAATGTCTCCATTTGCCTGTTGGGAGGAGCGGTTGATCATTTGAATCCATTTGATTTGTCCTGAAGGAACAAGAATCCGTCCCTCCCATATGTAAGGTTCCACCGTTTGCATCATCGCCTCAAAGGCTCTGTGCAAAGAACTCGCATCATCAGGGTGGATACTAGCCAGAATCGAATCTCTTCCCTGCCGGAAGGACTCTAGCTCCATTTCAAACAGCGTTTGGAAGCAGGGACTCAGGTAGAGGCATTCAACTGAGCCATCCAGCCGATGCACCACCCTATAAATCACGCCGGGTAGGTTTGTAGCCAGCCTCTGAAATCTGGCTTCGCTCTCCTGTAGCGCTGCTTGTATCCGCTGACGTTCGGTGATGTCCCGAAAAACGATCACCCCACCTTGTACCTGACCAAAAGTGTCGCGAATTGGGGTCGCCACATCATCAATTAAGCGTTCTTTGCCCTGTTTTGTTCGCAACTGACATTGCTTGGGCAACTCAAAAGGGATACCCTCTTGCATGGCTAACAACACTGGATTTTCAATTGCTTGCCCCGTCTGTGGATTATATAGTTCAAGCACCTGATTGACTGGCTTGCCCATCGCTTCTGTTAAGAGCCAGCCTGTGAGAGCTTCCGCGACAGGGTTCATAAAAGTGATGCGACCTTCTTGATCAGTGGTGATTGTGCCATCGCCGATGCTGTTTAAGGTCGATGTTAGCCATTGCTGTGTTGCTTGTAATTGTTTTTCTAATTGAAAACGATGCAAAGCTGTGGTTATTGTAGTGTGAAGCTCGGCGCGTTTGAAGGGTTTGGTTAGATAGCCGTAGGGGTCAGTGGCGATCGCCCGCTCTATGATTTGATCATCGGTGTAAGCAGTCAGATAAACAACCGGGATTCTAAACTGATTGCGTATTCTGGCGGCTGCTTCAATACCATCAATTTCACCAGGCAGCCGTATATCCATAAGTACCAAATCTGGTTTGAGTGTTCCGGCAAGACCAACTGCCTTATCACCAGAACTAATATTTGCTACCACCGTATACCCAAACTTCTCTAAAGCCGATTGAATATTCCAGGCAGCCACCCTCTCATCTTCAACTATCAAAATGCCTGCCATATATGGCTATTGTTACAGTTGCAACCTGCGACTTTACATTTTATCTTATTTCTTGATCATAGAATTTTATATATGTTTACAATTTATAATTCTTATCTGAAACCGAAGTTCCCCTACAAGGCAGGGGCTAATACCGTTTCACTTTAAGGTTAGAACATGGTGGGCAGCACCCGAGCAGGGGGAAAGAATTAGAGACCAATCATTTGTATCAGGCATTTCGTGAAATGGTATAAGAGCATTGGTGTTAACAATCACGTTCAAACCTTTATTCCACGTTGATTTGACCCCACCCCTTAATCCCCTCCCCGCAAGCGGAGAGGGGACGTGATAGCGTTTGCGCAGCGTCCCTCTTAGGGACTAGCGTGGCGTTAGCCATAGCGCAGCTTTACCGGGGTGGGGTTCTTAGGGTAATAATAAGTATTTTATCGGGCTTGATATCACACCACTTTACAACAGCGGCGGAGATGGGGAGAAGTGATTAACAAAACATGGGTATCGGGTTTAACTCTTCTTCTTTAAGTGGTGCAGGTAACCAACCCAGTTTCACAGGAACGTCATAGAGTCTTCCTGGAGCAAATCTCGGCCAAAAGTGGCGCATTCCGGGGACAATCACCTTAACCACGTTCAACCCAATATCAGGGCGGGTTTGCTCAAGGATAAGGGTTTCCATACCGTGTTTGGCAACAATCTCCACACAGGTGAGAACGTCTTGCCGTAAATCATCACTCCACAAGTACGGATAATCTGCGTATACTTTCGGTGCGGCGTTCTGATCAGGAGCAAGATAAGGCTGGTTTTCTACGGTGACATTTTTCATCCAGTATTCCATGTCTGGGTCGTCAAACGGGACATCATTTGGTTGATTGAGAACGACCACATACATTTGGTTCAATTCAGTAACTGCCCGGAGGATGGCAATTTTGGGGTCAAAATGGGTACCAAAACCCATCAGAATTTCTTCTGATATTTTATTTGATGTTTGATCTAATGTTTTATCAGTGCGTCGGGCGAGAGCAGCAAATGAGGGAATTCCTAGGTCGTTAGTAATATCTATTACCCAAAGGTGATAATTTTGTGTGTGGTAATAGTTCTGCAAAGCTTGGAAATACGGCTCGTCAAAACTGTCTAAATCGACACCAGGTCTTTGCACCCGGTTGTACCACCACACCGCCACGCTGTCCCGTTCAACCAATTCCATAAACCCTTGCAAAATCGCCTCTTCCAATGTATTGCCGGCAGCATTTCCGTTAGAATCTCCTTTGCAGAAGCAATGGTCATCTGGAAGAGGATAATCGTAATAACAGTAAGCCGTCGGCACATATTTAAACGTTTGTTTGGTGAGTGACCAAACGGGCGTCCACTCAATTTCTCGCTCTTGATCAAAGGGTTGAGGTATCCAAGCAAAATTAGTATGTTGTTGAGAGTTCAAGGTTTCCCGGTTTTGATACTGGGTAGCACTGTACTGCATACAGTCATTCGGGTGAATTGCTACGGAACCCAGTTGGGTATAAATCGCTTGAATGCGGATTTCATCCCCGGTAAAGATACCGGAATACCGCTCAATCGCTTCGCAAAAACCACTAGCTTTTGATTGTTGGTCAGTTTTCCCTTTACCAGCACTCTTGTGCCTTAAATTCAGGCGCAGATCAGTTAAATTATCTAGTTTTCCTTCACCATTCTTATGAATCGCAGTGTAAACTTGAATCAAGTCCTTGTTACCAATCTCAACTTTAGGTAAAGCGCTAACGACTCCGGTAATGGGGCTGATGTGATACTCGTATTTTTTCAAAGTCTGCTCTGGGGACAAACTGCGATGTCCGCCATCAGCAGTGAATTGCTTCTTATGGCTGTTGAGTACAACAGGCTTTGGTTTTTGAGAGTCCAAATCCACAGAAACACCACAGGCTGGACATTGAGGACGCTTCACCAAAGTATGCTCTTGCAGTGATAATTTTGCTAAATCAAAGGTGAGAATCTTACCTTCTAATTGTGGATGCGTCTCCCGTGCGATCGCTTTTGCAACTTCCATCGCCGCCCAATTGACCCCAATTGCCAAACTACTGGGGAGAATTGCACGAGAGATAGGAAAGGGTGTGGTCATTTTCTGTTGATACTGTACCGCCGTTTCCACTTCCCGATTTCCCCGCAAGCGATGAGCAAGACATTCCCAACATCCAGTTTGGTTGGGAATAAACAACGGTCCCAGCCAAATCACACTACCAACAGGTTTCACTAACAGCCAAGGTTTTTGATTCTCCAAAGCTTTTTTGTTAAATTCATCCAGATTCACTTGCAGGTAATCATCGGTTAGCACAACTGTAAAATCGCCCGCTTGATCAACCTGGAGGTTTAGTGCTTCCAAAGCAGAAACAAAGGAGTCACTCTCGACTGCACCGCAGGTAATAACAGAAACTTTAGTATTTTGTAGTTTGTTAACAGCGACTTTAGGGTGTATATCCAGCCCACTCCAAAATGCTGCTTCTGAATGGCTCAGGGTATAATCTGCTTCAGTTAAGTAGCCTTTGCTTTCTAAGTGAACTAATGCATGATAGATTGCAAGAATAGATACTTCTGCTTTTAGCTGTTGCACTATTTCATCAACTGTATGGCGACCATTTAGTAACGGCGCTAGTTGCACGTAAAGGCGACCACGCAGAGCAAAATGTCCTTGCTCACTAAGTAGATAAACTGTTTCTGGTTCTACGACTTCGACGTGGAAATGGGGTTTAAACTGGGGTTTGTTATACATGATGATTGCCTGAAGCTAATTTGTAGCGCTGTTTGAAGCCTCTAATGTGTAGAGCTGACTTTTCACGTCATGTGGAAAAGTCCACAAAAAATCTAACTTTCTTTCCCCAAAATTCTTGCGTCTCTCTCCTTATAGGAGAGAGAAATAGAAGCGAGGTTTTCCAGATACCGTGAAAAGTAAGATCTGTAGAGACGCACAATGGCGCGCCTCCACATTGTGTTCCTGATAAGGGTTTTGGTCTGATCAGCAATCGTATTGGGGTATTACGGCGGATTAGTTAATTGGGTAGACAGGGCAGAGTGCTGTAGGGGCACAGCAATGCTGTGCCCCTACGATGTGGTTTGTAGTTTATGCAATTGAGAAGCCCTGTAAGTACAAACCCACAGCAAAACCAGCCAGTTTGTCTAACTGGGAAAGTTAACTAAGTCACTGGCTGAAATTAAACATTTTATGCAATCTTTGTTCGTAGTAAGCGCTTTAGCGCTCTACACAAGCGGCTCAAGCGCTTACTACAAACTTGCGTTTCAAGTGTCAGTATCAAAGACTGAAAATGTGATACATTGCTGGTAGCACACGCTATTATAAGCAATCACTTCCAGCAAAGGCGAATACAGAATGAAGATCCTATAGCAGTGGGCATCACAGTATTGAGATTGACTTCTTCATAGGTGTTGTTTCCATTCACAGCATCAAGCACTTCCTCGATAGCGAAATGATAGCCGCGCTCGCCAGCCAGCTTGACAGATAGCTTTATCAAGCTTTCTGGACTAGTTGCGGCTTTGAGTTGCTCTTGCAGTGAATAGTCCCGCAATACTTCTTTGTAGAACAGTTCAAGGTCAGAATTTGTCTTGGTTAATGTTGCAGTCGTCAAATTTTTATCCTAATAAAGAAAAATCGGTGTTAAAAATGTAGGACTAACGCCAAAAATTTTCTAAGATGTGGTTAAGTCTCTACTGATGCTTATTCGCAAAGTTAAGCTTGCAAGCTAAGGTTGTTGTATTCTATCAGCAATTTAATTACCAAAAGAAACGATAGAACCCACATTCCTTTTGTGCGATCGCTATCTCTGTAATGTGTCAGTACTGAACCCAAAATTCCCAATTTTTTAGCCCTAGCAAGGAATTCACGGAATTTATAGCGGTTTTCAATTGGGTGTAATACAGATTATTTATAGGGGTAAAGGCTAGCCTCATTAGTGTCAACTTAACGTTTAAACCTTTATTCCACGTTGATTTACCCCACCCCCAGCCCCTCCCCTTGGTAAGGGGAGGGGAGGTTTTGGCACGAGACAAAACCGGGGTGGGGTGAAGCGAGAATTGTGGGTAAGATCAGAGCATGATAAGAGCGTATTTAGAAGGGTTTTGGGTTAAGTTGACACGTATGGGCATTTCTTAGTCCCTACCCCATGGTTGGCGTTGCTGAATTTAGGTATAATAAAACTTTAAACAAAACATAGTCTAACATAGTCAGATGTAGTCTAAGTTTCAAGCTGATGAAATTGTCTGATTATGCTAAAACTTTGGGGATTTCCTATCTTACAGCTTGGCGACATTACAAAGCAGGTAAAATACCATACCCAACAGAACAACTCCCTACAGGCACGGTAATTGTTGATTACGATCCAAAAAAGATGTCAGGGGGTGTTGTTAAAGTTGCGATTTATGCCAGAGTTTCAAGTGCTGAGAATAAAGATAACTTAGATAGACAAGCAGAAAGGTTGTCTCAATACGCTATGGCTAAAGGATATCAGATTGCCTATGTCATAAAGGAGGTAGGGAGCGGATTAAACGACAATCGCAAAAAGCTAGAAAAGCTTTTTCTCAAAGATGATTATGATATTTTACTAGTCGAACATAAAGACAGACTAGGACGTTTTGGTACACATTACATAGACATTCTGCTTAAAAGATTAGGAGTAAATCTAGAGGTTGTTAATCTAGCTGATAATGGTCGGGACGAATTAATGCAAGACTTGGTGGCGATAATTACCAGCTTTGCTGCGCGATTATATGGCCAGCGCAGGGCAAAGCGCAAAACAGAAAAAATTGTGGAAGCTTTAAATTCTCCCACAGATTGAAATAAAATTTATAGTCAAGTATATCTAATTATATCTTTTGTTTGATATACTAATTTCATTGCCAAAATTTGATAAATATGCGTCAGGTTGAAAAGCACATAATAAAAGAGGCACATAAATGGTTTGGTTATTGCGCTCTTATTACCACAGTTTCTCGCAAGCTTTATAACACGGCTCAATTTAGCCAACGCCAGGGATTTTTCTATGGTTGGAGTACACTTTCTTCAGCTTCTTTAGACTCATTATTTAAACAAAACGAGAACTATAAATCAATGCCTGCGAAGGTAGCGCAACTTGTTTTAAAGCAAAATGCAGACGCTTGGGTTGCTTACTACAAAGCATTGTCAGCCTACAAAATCGATTCAAGTAAGTTTACAGGTAGACCCAAACCACCTAACTACGTTGACGATAAAAACCTAGTTAAATTTAATCATCAGGCAATTGGAAAGAGGGAGTTCAAGAAAGGTTGGATAATCCCGTCTATGTCACCAATCAGGATTCCGGTAAAGTCTGGACTAAAATTTGAAGATTTGTGCGAACTACGAATTATCCCAAAAACCGGATGTTTTGTTATCGAAGTAGTTTATGAAATTCCAGACCACTCACAATTATGCAGCAGCTTGAACAAGAGTCTAAATGCGGCGATAGATATTGGCTTAGATAATCTAGCGACGATTGTTTTTAACGACTTAACGATACAGCCAATTATTCTAAACGGAAAACCACTAAAATCAGCAAACCAGTTTTACAATAAGCAGGTTGCGAAGTTCAGAGGTTTCCTCACCTTGGGCATTGGTAAGTCGCGGCGAATTGCAAACATCATTCGCAATCGTAA
Source organism: Scytonema sp. PCC 10023 (assembly GCF_963920835.1). Lineage (NCBI taxonomy): Bacteria > Bacillati > Cyanobacteriota > Cyanophyceae > Nostocales > Scytonemataceae > Scytonema > Scytonema sp. PCC 10023. The sequence goes on along the minus strand of NZ_CAWUDP010000002.1, from coordinate 214,298 downwards.
TCAATTTGTAGATTCATATCTACATCAATCCACAAAAATGATTGTGGATGAATTTCTGCGCCTGGGTGTCACTCACGTATCAATAGGAAAAAACGGGCAATGGAAAACACATCTTAATTTAGGAAAGCGCACAAACCAAAACTTTACTCAAATACCACACGCTAAATTTATCGAGATGCTGACCCTGAAATTAGAACGAGTCGGCATCACCGTCAACGTTGCAGAAGAAAGCTATACCAGCAAGGCATCTTTTATTGATTGGGACATTATCCCAACTTATCAACCTAACAACAAGATAAGACACGCATTCTCCGGTAAGCGTGTGCAACGCGCATGGTATTTGAGTAAAAATGGTTTTAAAATTCACGCCGACGTAAATGCGGCATTTAACATCGGCAGAAAAAGTAATCCTGAAGGTTTCGACACTCTCAAGTCTATTCTAAGGGATAGGGGATGTCTGGTAGTACATCCAAGGCGGATAACTCCACTATTTAGGCGTGTCCATGCTGAAAGTAGGGTTGCTTAAACCTAAATTGCAGATGTCTGACTATATTTGACTATGTGATTTGGAACTATGAAACAAAATATTGCAAAAATCAAAAAAATACAATCTTTGCGCCTTTGCGCCTTTGCGCGAAACAAAATTCATACTCTTAATCAGCAACGCCCTATGGTTTATTTACTTAAAAAGCGCTGTAATCTCAAAAACATTGACTGCCAAGAGTTCTATTCTATGCAGGTGAAAATCACTATCTTATGCTGCTCAAGGGATTGATGCGTTATGGCTGCGCCTAACACATCCTACGTTTAATTATGTCCGCTTACTTACCTTTGAGGAAATCGAACTTTAAACCATGTTACCTCACCCCGCTCTAGCTCAAGAGAGCCTGTGAGTTGTTCAACAAACATTATGACTAGCCTCAGCCCCATTGAGGCGTTTTGCTCAAGGTCAAAATCGGGAGGGAGGCGATCGCCATCATTGCCCAGTTTTAGCTCAATCCAGCCATCAGCTAGACAGGTCAACAGGATGTAGATATGCCCGGAACTACCTTCTGGAAAGCCATGTTTCAGAGCGTTGCTCATTAACTCATTGAGCAGCAATCCGCAGGGAATAGCCTGATCAAGACTGAGGAAGACCGGATCGCCTCCAAAATTGAGCATCACATTGCTGGCAAGAGATTCGTAGTTTGCCAACAAATCACCTGCTAGTTGTTGAACGTACTCGGCAAAATCGACTCCGGAAAAGTCGTTAGCCCGGTAGAGGTTTTCGTGTACCAGCGCCATTGAATTAACTCGATTGCAGCTATCCTCTAAAGCGGTTTTGGCTTGTGGATCGCTCAGGCGATCCATTTGAAGCTCAAGCAAACTGCAAATGACATACAGGTTGTTTTTGACTCGGTGGTGAATTTCTGCTAACAAAACTTCTTTTTCTTGCAGTGAGGCTCGCAGTCGGTCTTCGGCAAGTTTGCGATCATTAATAATAATGTCTACTCCATCCACTATAAAATCCCCGTTTTCACTCCAGAAAAATCGGGCGTTGTCTTGAATCCAGGTCACCTTGCATTCGGGTGAAACCAGGCGGAACTCGACGAGATACTCCGGTTCACCAGTTTGTTTGGCAACTTCGATTGCGGCTGAAAACTTATCGCGGTCGTCTGGGTGAATCATTGTCCATACCCCTTCTGGATGATTCATCATCTCATCGGGGTCGATTCCCATGAGTGTTCGATAGCCAGGGCTGAGGTAGGGAATGGAGAACCTGCCATCTGCATGGTAGATGTTGCGATAGACTCCCCCTGGAATATTGGCAATGATGTTTGCCAAACGTTCCTGGCTCTCGCGCAGGGCAATTTCTGCTCGTTTGCGTTCTGTGATGTCTTCGGCAAACCCCAGCAAAAACTGTGGATTTCCTTGCTCGTCGTAAATACCGACTTTTTTGGCGCGGACAATCTTTGTTTCCCCCTGCTTTGTGCAAATCATCCCTTCAAGGATTTCCACCGCCTCAGAGGTGGCTAACACTTCCTGGTCTTTAGCAGTGCAAAAATCTGCATGCTGTGTTGTGAATACCTCATAGGCAGTCTTACCTAAAACATCCTCTGCTGTATACCCCATCAACTCAGTACACGCGGGGTTCCAAAGCACAAACCGGAGATTGCTGACTTCTTTAGTGAAGACAGCAACGGGCAAATGATCTAAAACCGATTGCAGGAAATTACGAGTCTCCACGAGTTGCATTTCTGCCTGTTTGCGTTCCGTGATGTCAGTAACTAGACCGTAGAATCCCTTAACTTGAGATTGAGCATCAAAATTTGGGACAAGGGTCCCAGAAATGTAGCGTTTGCTACCTAGTCGATAGGGCATTTGAGATTCATAGTATACCGTCTCCCCAGCAAGCACCCGTTCGATATGTTTCTCAATAGCACTATAGGCAGCTTCACCAACAAACTCCCTTGCGGTTCTACCGTAGATTTCGTCTCGGTTGCAGCCAAACCACGCCTCATACGTTTTGTTAACAAACCGATAGCGTTGCTCTCGATCAACGTAGGAAATGCACACTGGTAGAGAATCGGTGATGAGGCGCAACTGTTCCTCACTTTGGCGCAGCGCTATCTCTGCTTGTTTGCGTTGAGTGATATCCACATAAACAGATGCAACCCCGTAACTCTCCAAGGGAATTGGGGCTGATGTCAGGCAGATCCAAGCAATTTCACCATTGGGCTTAAACACGCCCATTTCCACATCTCGAACAACCCGCTGCTCGGTTAGCGCTATCACACCGGCATATTCAGAACTGGGCTTCGGGCTACCGTCCGGGCGGATAACCTGCCACTCAGGACTGTCATACCGCCGCCGACAATGTTCAGCAGCAGAAATGCCAAAAATTTCCTCAGAAGCTGGGTTGACTTCAATTACCTTGCCTTCGGGGTCGGTAATAGCAATGCCGATAGGTAGGATATCAAACAGGGTTTTGTACTTCTGCTGGCTGGTGCGTAACTCATGTTGTAGGCGTTGGTGATCGCGTAGCATGGCTTGGTGATCACATAGCATGGCTTGGTAATTACGTAGCATGGCTTGGTAATCGCGTAGCGCGGCTTGGCGATCGCGTAGTGCGGCTTGGCGATCGCGTATCGCGGCTTCGCGTTTAGAAGTTTCCCTGGTCAACTCAGTAGTTCGTTCCGTCACCCGTTGCTCAAGTTCTTCACTCAAAGCGCGATACTTTGCTTGACTCTGGCGCAATTCCTGCTCAATTTGCTTGAGCCGTGTAATATCTGTTGCCGTACCAAGTATCTGCCGGGAAGAGCCATCGGCATTTCTAGTCAACACCACTTCTCGGCTGTAGAGCCAGATCCACTCTCCATTCGCATGACGCATTCGATACTCAATTTCTATAACTTCCCCATCTCTGACTGTGGCATATTGCTTCAAACTCTCAGCCACTTTCATCCAATCGTCAGGATGGATCAGGATTTGCAGCACTCCTGTTCCCATTGCCTGAACGGTTTCGGCAGACAAACCCAATACTTCCATCAACTGCCGATTTGCATAGACATTCCGTTGTTCACATAGGTCGTAGACATACAATATTGCTGGCATCGACTGAGCAATCTGCTCAATAAATCGCTGCTTCTGTTGCAGTTCCGCTTCTATCTGATTGCGTTCGGCTTCAATGCGCTTGCGTTCAGTGATGTCTCGTAAAATCGACAAGTGACGATGTGGCACAAAGTTTGCTACCGCTGTGTTTTCCGTTTCCCGTACCGTGCCATCTGGACGTAGGACACGAGATTCGCCCCTAACCCTTCCCTGTTCCAGAAACTGTTGCCACCCTTGAGAAAAATCAACACCAGGTTCTAGAAAGTCACCAACGCTTTTGGTCAAAATCTCTTCTCTGGACAACCCCAGCAGTTCACAAGCGGCGAGATTGACATCTACATAAGAGCCTGCATCATCAGCAATCAGCATAGCATCCAAAGCTTCATTAAATAACGCCTGTAGTTCGTATTCGCCAGTCGAAAATCTTTCTTCGGAGGGTTCTTGTGTGGTATAATCCCGTATCAATATTTCCAAGCTGGTTTGCAAGGCGGCAAAAGTTTGGGAAATTTGCTCAGATTGCATTTGGGTTTTGGGCAGCTCGCTGATTTGCTGCTGTAGCGTGTTGAGGCGATCGCGAAACGACTCTATGAACTGAGCCAATTGCCTAACACTCATTCGATCATCCCCGCTAGTATCAGTTTTCTGTTGCTTTCGAGTTTCTTGTTGAATTTAGTGCCACAAGGAGAAACTCTAGACAGCATAGAACAATTTTAATTTGTGTAAGTTTTCGCTTGAGAAGTTGAGTAACTGACTCAGGTTTGACAAAATCACGCTTGTTCGTGATCTTGCCTTACCTGCAAAACTTTCTGTCTCCAAGCAGTTTACACCCAAGAAATTTTAGTTAAATTTTGTTAAGATTGGACTCGATACAAGCACTTCTGCCATCTCTATTCATTGCCTACTTTGGAGACACCCCATGCTGCGACTTGAACACATCAGTAAAATCTACCCCACAGGCGAAGTCCTCAAGGATATCAACTGGGAAGTCAAAGCTTCTGATCGCATTGGTTTAGTTGGTGTCAATGGTGCCGGAAAATCAACCCAACTCAAAATTATCACAGGGGAAGTTGAACCAACCTCTGGGGAAATTATTCGTCCTGCCAGCTTACATATAGCTTACCTGAATCAAGAATTTGAAGTAGACCCGACTCACACTGTTAAAGAAGAATTGTGGACAGTTTTTAAAGAAGCCAACTCTGTGCAGCAGTCTTTGGCGCAGGTGCAGCGAGACATGGAAAGCGCCTCTCCAGAGGAACTGGAAAAACTCATTAATAAGTTGGATCGCCTCTACAGACAGTTTGAAGCTTTGGATGGCTATGTGTTGGATACACGGATTGGGAAAATTTTACCAGAAATGGGGTTTGGGCTAGAAGATGGCGATCGCCTTGTCAGTGCTTTTAGTGGCGGTTGGCAAATGCGAATGGGTTTAGCGAAAATTTTGTTGCAAGAACCTGATTTATTGCTGTTAGACGAGCCAACGAACCATTTAGACTTAGAAACGATTGAGTGGTTGGAAAATTACCTCAAAGGCTTGAATACCCCTATGGTCATAGTTTCCCATGACCGCGAGTTTCTTGACCGCCTCTGCACCCAAATTGTGGAAACCGAACGCGGCGTTTCCACCACTTATCTTGGTAATTACTCGGCATATTTGCAACAAAAAGCTGAAAACCAAACAGCACAATTTGCCGCGTACGAACGCCAGCAAAAAGAACTAGACAAACAACAAGCATTTGTTGATAGGTTCCGCGCCAGTGCAACGCGCAGCACTCAGGCAAAAAGCCGGGAAAAACAACTGGAAAAAATCGAGCGCATCGAAGCACCCACGTCTGGAGTAAGAACCCTGCAATTCCGTTTTCCGCCTTCACCCCGTAGCGGACGCGAGGTTGTACAAATCAAAGATTTAACTCATGTATATGATGATAAAATCTTGTTTTTGGGTGCTAATCTTTTGATTGAGAGGGGCGATCGCATTGCTTTTATCGCTCCCAATGGTGCCGGCAAATCCACTTTGCTACGCCTGATTATGGGTATTGAGCAACCCACAGAAGGTAATGTAAAATTGGGTGAACACGGCGTGTTACCTGGATATTTTGAGCAAAACCAAGCAGAAGCTTTAGATTTGAAAAAAACTGTCATGGAAACTATCCATGACGAAGTTCCCGATTGGAAAAATGAAGAAGTGCGCACACTTTTGGGAAGATTTTTATTTAGTGGCGATACTGTATTGAAACCAGTTGCGGCATTAAGTGGGGGTGAAAAAGCACGTCTTGCCTTAGCAAAAATGCTTTTGCAGCCAGCAAATTTGTTAATCCTGGATGAGCCTACAAACCACTTAGATATTCCAGCAAAAGAAATGTTAGAAGAAGCCATTCAAAACTATGATGGCACGGTACTTGTTGTTTCCCATGACCGTTATTTTATCTCCAAGGTAGCAAACAAAATCGTGGAAATCCGCGAAGGAGATTTTCGTGTCTATCTAGGAGATTACCACTATTACTTGCAGAAAATAGAAGAGGAAAAAGAACAGGCAAAATTAGCGGCAATTGCTGCGGAAAAAGCGGCAAAGAAAGCAGCCAAAGCAGCTAAAGCCGGTACAAAAAAGAAATGATAGGCATTTAAGTAGGTCGGTACAAATAAAGTTAACGAGTTTCGGCAGTCCTTAGTCATTAGTCATTGGGAGGCAGTGCGGTGGTGAGCCAGTCCGGTGCGGGGGTTCCCCCCGTTGAGGAACTGGCGAAAGGGTTCCCCGGCATAAAGGAGCCAGCCGCGTGGGCGGCTCTGCCGACTTGAGCGGACTGGCGTCACCTGCCGTTCATTAGTAAGGGTTTTAGAGGCTTTTACATTTCTTAACATAGTTCGGTTTATTTCTACCTATCTACTTAGTAGCGAGTTGTTATCTGAGAACTCACAAGCAGCAATTCAGTACCACCACAACGAGTTTCCAAAGATAACGAAAATTTAAGAAATGTTTAAAAAGTCGCCAATCTGCAAAAAAAATGGGTAGTAGGCAGAAATTCACTTGCGGCTGTAATTAGCAATGGTATCATTCGGGTATTACAAAAAGTAAAGGGCAGTTTTACTATGACCAAAGCACCTGTTGCTCCCGTGGTGCTAGTCATTTTAGACGGATGGGGCTACTGCGAGGAAACTCATGGAAACGCTATTGCCGTTGCTAAAACTCCGGTGATGGATAGCTTGTGGGCGGCTTATCCCCACACCCTCATCCGAACATCAGGGAAAGCGGTGGGCTTACCAGAGGGTCAAATGGGCAACTCGGAAGTTGGTCATTTGAACATAGGCGCTGGTAGAGTTGTGCCCCAAGAATTGGTACGCATCTCGGATGCGGTAGAAGACGGTTCCATTCTCAAAAACCCAGCACTTGTCAAAATCTGCCAGGAAGTGTGTAGTCGAAATGGCAAGTTGCATCTGGTGGGGCTGACTTCTGAGGGTGGGGTGCATTCGCACATTAGTCATCTATTCGGACTACTTGACTTAGCAAAGATTCAGGGAATATCACAAGTTTGCATACACGCGATCACCGATGGGCGTGACACCACCCCAACTGAAGGTGTGAAAGCTTTGGGTCTTCTTCAAGACTACATCGAGCGTGTAGGAGTTGGGCGCATAGTTACCATCAGCGGTCGCTACTACGCTATGGATCGCGATCGCCGTTGGGATCGGGTCAAACGCGCCTACGACGTGATGACTATTGATGGACCATCAGATGGTCGCAAGGCTGTGGAAGTTCTACAAGCATCGTATGCACAAGGGGTAACGGACGAATTCGTTGTCCCAGTCAGAATTGCACCCGGAGCTGTAGAACCAGGGGATGGCGTGATATTTTATAACTTCCGCCCAGATCGCGCCAGACAACTTACCCAAGCTTTCGTCAATCCAGAATTTAACGGTTTTGAAAGACAGCAAGTCAAGCCGCTGTCTTTTGTCACGTTTACACAGTACGAGCCAGACTTACCAGTTGGGGTTGCTTTTGAGCCTCAAAATTTGAGTAATATTCTTGGGGAAGTGATTTCTGGGCATGGTTTGAAGCAGTTTCGCACTTCAGAAACAGAAAAATATGCTCACGTCACCTACTTCTTCAATGGCGGTCTGGAAGAACCCTTTGAAGGAGAAGACCGGGAACTGGTAAACTCTCCGATGGTGGCGACTTATGATAGCGCTCCAGCGATGTCAGCTCAAGCCGTGACAAACGTGGCGATCGCGGCTATTGAAAAGCGCATCTACTCGTTAGTTGTGATCAACTATGCCAACCCAGACATGGTCGGACACACGGGTAACATCGAAGCAACGGTGACAGCACTTGAGACTGTTGACAAGTGTTTGGGGAACTTACTAGCCAGCATCAGTAAAGTTGGGGGTACAGCAATTATTACTGCTGACCATGGCAACGCCGAGCATATGCTAGATAGTGACGGGAATCCCTGGACAGCGCACACAACCAACCCAGTCCCCCTCATTTTAGTGGAAGGAGAAAAAGCGAAAATCCCAGGACACGGTACAGATGTCGCCTTGCGCAGCGATGGCAACCTAGCCGACATTGCACCCACGATTCTGGATATTTTACAACTACCTCAGCCATCGGAAATGACAGGGCGATCGCTGCTGCAAAACGCTGAGTATGAAGTGCAACTCTCTCGCACTCCTGTAAAACTAGGGCTGTAAAAGAGTTAAGAATGATGAATTATGAAACAGACGGAACACAACTCATAATTCATCATTCATGATTTATAATTTAATTTATAATTTATAATTTATAGTTCTTATTTCTTGAAATTTTTCATCTATTACATTAGCTACCATGACCATTAATAACGTCCTAGAAGCGATTTGGGCATTTTCCGCTGTAGGTTTGATTGTCTTAGTTTTGCTACACAGTCCAAAAGGCGACGGCATAGGAGCCATTGGCGGACAGGCTCAGTTGTTTAGCAGCACCAAGAGTGCAGAAAACACATTAAACCGAGTCACTTGGGCGCTCACAGTCATTTTTCTCGGTTTAACCGTAGTTTTGAGTGCTGGTTGGCTCCCTAAATGAGATGGGGAGACGGGGAGATGAAGAGCTAAATTAAATAGCTAAAAACATTATTAAACTTACTTATATCTCTTCAATATGAGTAAGTTTTTTTGACTTTGTGTTGTAAAATTAATTTCATGCCGAAAACCAAGGCTTAAAAAAATGGTTTGTAAACCATAGTCGCGGTCATTACTAGCAAGCCTGTAAAAAGGTCAAAGGTCAAGTCCACGATTTGTTAAATTTGCTGAAAATAGCGGTTTAAAGTGGCTAAAAGCTTCAAAGCTCATAAACTTTTGATAAATAGGATGGGCTACATCCTTTCTTTACGCCCGTGGACAAGAAGGAGCCGACTCCCTTGAATGAAGCGGGAAGCAGACCCTCTAAAGAAAACTTTAGTTGAATGATAAACTTTAAACAAGTTTAGTCATGTTCTGTGTAGCAGATGGGCAGATAAAATAACCAACAACTCTACATCTAGCACCCGTCATTGGATTTTTCCGGTGATCATCACAAAAACTGTATTTTGGCAGCGCTTAATGACCTCTTTAGCATTAGCTATTGGTACAGCGCTGCTTATTATTTTGACAAACCTCCCATCAAGCGCCATTTTTGTTACCTCTTCCTCATCTTCCTCATCTCCCTCATCTTCCTCATCTTCCTCATCTCCCTCATCTCCCCCTACTCCCTCATCTCCCCTCAAACCCCATCCTCTACCACCAACATTGGCACAATGGGAAGATAGCACCAACAGTGGTGACTACTTTTCTCAAGTCAACCCAATCCAAGTCGGTTATTTAGTTTGGTCGCAGTTTCCCGTTCGGGTTTACGTAGAACCACCGAAAGTAGTGAACGCTAAGCAGGCAGAAGAATGGGTAAATAGCGTTTTACAAGCTGTACAGGAGTGGAATGTTTACTTACCTTTGGTGGTAGTTAAACAGCCAGAAGATGCAGATATTACTATTATGCGGAAAGCTCCACCACTGCAAACTTCTCCTAATAGTAAAATTCCTCGTGCGCGTTCTGCTCAAACGACTTACGAGTTCTACGTCAGCAAAAATAATCTTTTATCCCACCGCTTCACAATTCTGCTGAGTCCCAGCCAAACAGGTCAATATCTTTTAGCAGCGACGCGCCATGAATTTGGTCATGCGCTAGGAATTTGGGGACATAGTCCGCAACCAAGTGACGCCTTATACTTCTCCCAGGTTCGCAACCCGCCGCCAATTTCTCCTAGAGATGTGAATACCCTCAAGCGGGTTTATGAACAGTCAACGAGTTTGGGATGGTCTGTGCAGGAAAAATCCGTCTCAATACCTTTGAAATAGCTGATAGAAGCATTTGAGTTTCAATCAAAAATTGTTGTGAAACTAAGTTACAGCGGTTTTCATATGAATAGACCACAAATCGTAGGGTGGGCATTGCTCAGAAAAGCTTATGTGTTTGAGATAGTAGTGAGCAATGCCCACCTTACAGAAAAACGCTGTAAAGCCAGGATTTACGATTGTTCTCTGCTGAAAGTAATACAAAAGTCATTATTTTATTTAGTGACAACTAAACTAAATCCTTGCCTGAGATAGATGTTGAGTCTCTTCTTAAAGAGCTATATCAAGCTATATAAATACTTCATTGGTTGCAGTAATTGTCTTTTTCTAAAATGAAAAGTTTATTACTGTATTGTTTTCTACGTTTTTAGCTAATTGATACCTAGGTGTATCAAAACATTTTGAATTTTCCATGAGTTGTTCTTTCTATTGAGGTCTAAGTTGCAACGATCGCTTGTTCTGTCGTTGATTCAAGTGGAATCGATCAACTGAGTCTCATGACTTCTCAGGATTTTTCGGTAGGCGAGATGGGTGTCATCTTTTATGTGAGGAGTGAAAAAACTTATGTATAGCTTAAGGCGTTTGTCAACAGTAAGCACCGCATTGATAGCGCTAGGAATAATAACTGCTACAGTTAGTCCCACATTCATTTCTGCTCAAACTATAGCTCAAGAAACCGCTCCAACGACAACTCCAACGACAACTCCAACGACAACTCCAGCAACTAACTTTCCTGATGTTGCAGCGGATTACTGGGCACAACCATTTATTCAAGCCCTAGCCGCAAGAAACGTAATTACTGGCTTTCCTGATGGCACTTATAGACCGGATCAACCCGTGACTCGTGCTGAATTTGCAGCAATGATTCAAAAAGCTTTCAACCAAAACCGAGTTCGGCAGTTAAGTCCTGGTGGATTTAAGGATGTTCCTTCTGGCTTTTGGGCAGCTTCTGCAATTCAGACAGCTTATGAGACTGGATTTCTGTCAGGCTATCCAGAGAATTTGTTTCTGCCAAATCAGCAAATTCCCAAGGTGCAGGCGATCGTTGCTTTAACAAGTGGTCTTGGTTTGACTGCTAGCGGTGATGCAACAAATATTCTTAGTACCTACTATACAGATGCCAATGCTATTCCAAGCTACGCCCTAAATAATGTAGCAACTGCAACACAAGCTAATCTTGTGGTTAACTATCCAGATGTAAGGACGCTCAATCCCCTTACGCCTCTAACTCGTGCAGAAGCAGCAGCACATTTATATCAAGCTTTAGTCAGACAGGGACAGTTACAACCTATTCCTAAGAATATCGCAGCGGCTAGTTATGTTGTAGGTGGAACCACTAGTGCCACTCAAACCAACCAAGACATTGTATCCCTTGCTGCCTCTAGTAATTCCTTTACAATTCTAACTTCTTTACTAAAGACAGCAGGTTTAGCAGATATTCTACAACAACCAGGTCCGTATACTGTTTTCGCTCCGACTGATGAGGCATTTGCTGCTTTGCCGCAAGAAACTCTACAGCGGTTACAGCAGCCAGAAAACAGAGAAACACTGATTAAAATTTTGAGATACCATGTGGTGCCTGGTGGTATCACTGCTAATGAACTTACGACTGGCAATCTAAAAACTGCTGAGGGCTTACCCTTAAACGTTAACGTCAATGCTGGTAGTAATCAAATTGCAGTGAACAACGCGAGTGTGATTCAGCCAAACATCCAAGCAAGCAATGGTGTTATTCATGCGATTAATCAAGTCCTTATACCGTCTGATGTGAGTCTCAATCAGCAGCCGCAGAATGGTGGAGACGGCATTACACCAGGTAGAGCCACTCGTGGTGTCTCCAGCTATATTGGGGTTGGTGGCAATATTGGGTTAGGCGGTGATTCAGCGCTTAGTGAAGGAAATTTTGCAGTTTTCAGTAAAATTGGGCTGACACGAAACTTCTCGGTGCGACCTTCAGCAGTAATTGGGGATGATCCCATTGTTCTAGTTCCCATTACCTTCGACCTTTCCCTACGAGGAACAGGACAAGGGTTTAACATAGCCCCTTACATAGGTGCTGGTGTAGCTATTGAAACTAGCGATGATGCTGATGTTGCTTTCCTTCTCTCTGGTGGTGTAGATGTGCCTTTGGGTAATAGATTTACATTAACAGGTTCTGTAAATGCAGCTTTCCTAGATGAGACTGATGTAGGGCTGATGCTAGGAATTGGTTTCAATTTCTAACCAAGTAGACATTCCTGTTATTGTTACAGATGTCTGTGGTGCAGGGATGAGAGTGCAGTTGAACGCTTGTTTGACAGCCTCAAATTTACTTGAAACGATTTGCAGTCTGCTACAAGTAGTAAGGCGATAGGTTACAGGTTATGGGTTTTTCCCCTATCCTGTCGCCTATGCTTTCTACGCTCCCCAACTTAGCGGTACGCGTCGTCGCTGTTCCAAAACTTTGGTATAAAGTTCTTCAAGTCGAGTAATGTTGCCGCTGAGGGTATACTGTTCTAATACCCGCTTTCTTGCTTTCTGCCCTAGCAAAGTTGTCAACTCGGGATGGTCTTGGAAGAGTGGCAAAAGGGTTCTTAATTGAAAACGTGTCGTTTTAGTGTTAAGAACGACACCCGCTCCTTTCTCCAGAACTTCTCCATCTGCACCCACATCGGTAGCCAAACAAGCCAACCCACAAGCCATTGCTTCTAATAGAGACAGAGACAAACCCTCTACTAGAGATGGTAAAATAAAGACATCTGCCCCCCGTAAAATTTCGATGCGTCGTTGTTCATCAGCAACAAATCCCAACCAGGTAATGTTGTACTCCGAACCATAAAATGGTTCTAAGGAAGGCTTCAAGGGACCATCACCCACAATGAGTAATTTGCTGTTTGGTCCCATTTCTGCCTGTTTCCAAGCACGAAGCAGGGCTTCAACATTTTTTTCTGGGGCTATCCGACCTTGGTAGACAAACAAGCGTTCAGCTCGAAATTCCTCTTTAACTTTGCTTGGACCCGGAGAATATTTCTCAACATCCACACCGTTGGGAATAACCGCAATATTTTGTTCCGGGACACCCATGCGAGCTAACAATTCTCGTTGAATTTGGGAAAATACAATCACGCGATCGTAGTTACCCAAAAAGGGTGCGTAGAGTTGATAAGCCAAAAGTTGTGTTCCTGATACCAGTTTTGCTCCCTTTCCGGCAAACGGTGTATGAAAAGTGGCAATCAGTGGCAATTTCAGTTTCTCACAAATTTCTGGCAGAACAAAGTCAAGGGGAGACAGGGTGAGAGAAGCATGGACTATATCAGGTTTGAGGCGTCGCAGCGACTGAGTTAAAACCTTAGTCGCTTTGAAAGCCGGAATTGTGTAAACCTGGGACTTGTAAATGAAGGGTAGGGTGACTTCTGGGCAATTGGGCCAGTTATCCAAGTCTGATTCTTCTTGGGCGAAGTGGAGAAAGCTAACTTGGTGTCCCCGGTCTAGCAAGGCATTTGTAATTTCTCTACTGTAGGTGACGTTGCCACAAAAGGGTGATTTTTTTCCAATCCAGGCTATACGCATTCTTTGTTAGCTATCAGGAAAGCGAAATTATTATATTAGCTTTTTGTCCTTGTTTAATAAGTCCTTTGTCTCGCTCTACTTGCTGGCTATTCAAGTATCACCAAACACAATTCATTGTTACATCTGTTGGAAAATTTTTTACATTTCGCCAAACAGCACACTTTTGGCTTGACTTAACTTTATTTTTCAGTTGTTAATTTATAGAATTTCATAACAACTTATCTAGACGCTATACATAACGTCTAGCTAAAGTTGAGATTGTTCGCCAGCAAGTCGGTGAGAATTTCTTACTGAGCTAAGTTTACCACGAAAACAAAAGCTTTCGGTCAATAAGCGGTTGCAGAAAGCTGAAATTAACTCCTTTTATCTAATAGCTAGCTTGAAAATAGAACTCCGCAGCTAGGAACGCAGAACGCAGAAGAAAAAATAAATTTTCATCTGTCCTGGTGTACGCAGTTCATGATGGCTACTTAGAAGAGGTATACCAGGTTAATATACCACCTGAAAAGACGATCGCAGCTAATCCCAAAAACACTGTCTGTAATCCGACAAAGGTTTCTGCTACGCCTGCTAATGCCAAAGGTAAGGAAAGAGCAATATTAATCACGTTGTTTTGCAGACCAAAGACTTTGCCACGCATTTCTGGTGGAGTTTCTGTTTGGATAGCAGTCTGCATGGGGATACCCACTAATGCACCAAAGACACCTAACAGTGTTATCAACACCAGGACGATCCATAACTGTTTTGTAAATATCGACAGACCAATCAGAGATGCTGCCATGCCCACAGATCCGAACACACTTAACTGGGTGTAAGAGAAGCGTTGACAAAATATACCTAAAATCGTTGCTCCAAGAGCAATACCGACACCTCCAGCTGCCAGTAAAAAGCCGAATTGGGAAGCTTTCAAACCCGGAATTAATTCTGCCATACGAACCGCTAAAACGGTTAATGCCGCAAATATGGAGAACAAAATGATAAGTTGGATTAGGGCACTGCGGAGGCGACGATTTTCTCCAAGATAGCGGAAACCATCTCGCAAGTCAGCAAAAATGTGAGGCGCTTCTGTTTCTGTTTGGTGGGGTTTTTCTTTTGTGACAAGCAGCAACAAAATGAGTCCGGCGATCGCATAACTACCACCAACCACCAATTCTTTGCCCAATCCGCTGCTACCACCTAATTGCGACCATACTTGATCTGCGACACCTAACAATGGTTCCCCAACAGCAAACCCGACTATCACCGACGCCATCATTGTTGTGGTATACAGTGAATTAGCAGAAAGTAAATGCTGCTCTTTAACCACTAAAGGAATTGCCGCCTGTTCTGCTGGTGCAAAAAACTGCGTCAACGTGGAAACTAAGAAAGTCATCGCTAAAAGGATAGTAAAACCCACTGGCAACACTCCCACCAATGGTTGCCAATCGTGAGTCAACCATAGTAATGGTGGAATTGCCAAAACCAGTATGCCGCGCCAAATATTCGTTGCTACCAGCACCGTCTTTTTCGACCAGCGATCCACAAATACACCAGCCACGGAACCGAAAAGAACTGCGGGAATGGTAAATGCCATCATCAGCGTCGAAACCCAACCACTAATAGTTTGGTCACTGCTTTGAAACTGAGTATTAATGATGGCAATCATCAAAACCAGGTACACTTTATCTGCCAATTGACAGAAGACTTGACCACCCCAAAGTGCTAAAAAATTGGAGTTTTTTAAGATCGGCAAAAACCCTTGTTCATCACCTGACGCGGCGTCTGTATTTGAATCAGAAGCCTCTGTATCTGGTGTTTTCACTACAGTGGCTGTAGCAGATTGTATACTATGCTCAGAGGCACTATTTTTGCCATTTGCCTGACTATGGGTTGATTGATTTTCCGATTTTTGTTCGCTTAGGTTAGTCACATCAGTTTTTGGTATTTCCGATGTGGAATTTTTTTGGTTTCCAGAAACGTCTTTTGCCGACATTTCATGATAAGGAATATGACTAGATAAAGACTTTGGAACACTTGGGTGCTTGGTTCCTTTAGGTACCGATGCCCTATGCTGTTTTTTAGCATAGCTTTGTGACAACGGCAGGATTTTTGTATCCAAATCAGACGGTTGCATCATGGTTGGCAGCAAAATAAGAATCTATTAAAGCAGCGGAGCGAATAGGGCGACCAAAGTGATACTGAGCATAGGAACGTAAAATTTGCTCAACAGATAACCAGGCATCATTTCTGGCTGCATCTTGTATTATCTCTGGTTGCGACAGATGCTGGAGTATAGTAAGTTCTGTGGCATTCAAGCGGCTAGATATGACTGGTATTTCTTGCCGATGAATGACTGTTTGGTAGCTGGAAGCCTTCTCTTTCACAGTAGCAGGAGAGTGGGAACGATGAGGAAGATTTTGTCTCATCTCCTGTTTGAGCTGTTCCCAAGCAGTTAAGCAAACTGTTCCACCAGTTGGTATGCTAAATCCCACATGCCAGTTGGGGTCTGTGAAATCTGGTATCAGAGAGCGTCCAGAGAGGCAACAAACTTGTACTTCCGGAGTGAGTCCTGCCAAAGCTAAAAGGTGAAATACCCCATGAGATAGATGTGCAAGAACATCAAATGCATTTTTGCTGGGCAATGCTTCTAAGCGACTGAGATGTTCGTTTAGTAACTCATAAAGTTCTTCTTGGGGTTGTTCGCTTAACGCCTGATACAGTACTATTTCCGCTAAATACTGGCTGGCAGCAAGTTTTCCCAAGTCTTTTGCAAGACCTGGGTAAGATTTTACAGTTTGTGCTTGAGTAATTTTATCGAGCGATCGCCCTTTAGCAATCATTAACTCATTGACTACAAACATCCCACTCCTCCCACCCAGGGAGGAATTGTGCTTGCGTGAACCAGGCGCAACTGCTCGCATCAAACCAAACTCTCGTGTCAAAATTGTCACTAGTCTATCTGATTCTCCCAGAGGCTGTGCCTTAAGATTAATTCCAGTTGCTTGATACGTTTTAGTCATTAGTCATTAGTTATTAGTGAGCCACTGCGTTGCGGAGCCAGTACTGAAGGAGGGTAACCCGAGCGCAGGTAACTGGCGTTGGGGTTCCCCCCGAGTCCCGCAAGTGGCGTTCATTAGTCATTAGCAATTGGACTTGGGACAAATGACTACTCACTTTTTTCCAGCCTACCGCGCTGGCGGAGCAAATCGATACCGCGAGACGTACCTAATCTAGTGGCACCTTCTAGGATCAAGTCTAAAGCTTGGTCAATGCTGCGAATACCCCCTGAGGCTTTAATTCCAACCCTCTCCCGTGCAACTTCCTTCAAAAGTCGTACATCCTCTATTGTTGCACCACCATTCCAACCGGTACTGGTTTTAAGAAATGCCGCACCCGCTTCCATACATATTTCTGCGGCTATTCTTTTTTCTTCATCTGTCAGCAGGCTAGTTTCCAAAATCACCTTCACAGTTTGCCCAGTTTCTTCACAAATTTCCGCAATTTCCCGATGCACGTCGTCAGTTTTGCCTGCTTTCAACCAGCCTAAATTGATCACCACATCTAACTCAGTAGCACCATTTTCCACCGCTTCTTGAGCTTCATACAGCTTTGTTGCCGAAGTAGTCGCCCCAGTAGGAAAGCCAATGACTGTACAAACCTTGGGCTTTTTGCCGTGGAGGAGTTCTGCTGCTTGCCTTACGTATGCCGGGTATAGACAAACTGCCGCAAAATGAAATCTATCTGCTTCTTCACACCATTGTTCAACCTGCTCAAAGGTAGCCGTTGGTATCAGCAGGGAGTGATCGATAAATGGCGCAATATCAATGTCTGGATAGTCTGCTGCCATCGCTTTCTTTTTCGTACCAGTAATGAATTATTAACCTTTATAAAAAATTTAAAACTATTTAGATAAATTAAATCATAATTTTTACGTTCTTTACCTGAACTTTACGGTCTTACTGAGTGTCACTGACCACTGCTAGAAAAATCACTGAATTCTTGCAAGTCTTCTAACTTACATTAAGTTTAGTTAAGCTCGTTAGTGCAAAATAGTTTTTATTATAAATTGCTAAAAACTCAAGAATAGTTTGAGCTAGTGCCTTTGATGCTAAGTAAGGTACCCCATTACCAATTGTTTTAAACATATTAGTTAGAGACATATTCTCTGGAAGCACAAAGTTAGCAGGCAAAGATTGTATTGCTAAAGCTTCTGCTGCTGAAATGCGCCGAACTTTATAGGGATGTAAATGGACTTCATTGTTTCCATAGCAAGCTGTGGGAGAGTAACGCCATCTGTGGAGGCGTTTAAAAGATTTCTTGGAATCATCTCCTTCATCTATGGTAACGAATTTTTTCATCCCCGCCCTAGGCTGGAAATAGTGTCCAGCATTGGGATGGTTTAGCACATCATTTTTTCTAAACCAGTATTCTACTGTGAGTTCTTGAGGAATACCATCAGGGCAAGACAGAATAGAATCTTCTTTAAATGGTTGTGATTGACACCAAGTGTAAGAAAAAACTTTATCTCTAGGATGGAAAATATATTTTTTCCAAGGAAAAGCACCTTCCGGCAAAACATTTTCCTTCTCAAGTTCTATTCCTATGTCCTTGATTAACTGACTTCGGAAACCAAGAAGAATAATTCTGTCTCTATCTTGAGGCACGCCGTATTCGATAGCATTAATTAACCGTTCTATTAAGACATAACCAGCTTTTTTTAAGCTTTTTTTAAGCGCTTCAAAAAACAAACGATGTTTTTTTGTCTTCCACAAACCTTTGACGTTCTCGAATAAAAAGAAATCGGGTTGCTGTTGGCAAATTAATTCAACGTAGGAAGCGGAAATTTTTCCATTATCTCCTAAGTGTCCTCGATTTTTTCCACCTACCGAGAAGTCAGGACATGGAGGACCACCAATAAATCCGACAATATCAGTAGACTTGCGGCAATCTTTTAGTAATTCTTGCAAACGAAGTGCTTGTAATCCTTCAGTAAGTTTAGTTACGTCTCCTTCTTCCCCATAATGATAACCGTATTCTGGTGATGGCAAATTCATAACATTCCGTGAATAACGGTATGCTTCCATGAATGGGGAAAATATTTCATTGACATAAACAATATTGAAACCAGTGGTTTCAAAACCTAAATCAAGGAAACCTGAACCTGCAAAAAAGGAGAAGATTTTAGGGGTAGTACTCATTAAACTTGTTGCAAAAATCGGTATTATTTAATGAGACCACAGATAAACACAGATGAAAACTGTTTTGCCCGCAGTCTACAAGACTGGGGCTATACAACAAAGCCCGCCTGGGCGGGCTATAAAATAAAAGGTATTAAGACCGGGATTTGCAAGGTCAATACTAGTTTAATGATGCTAAGATAGCCTTTGCGTCTTTGCGTGAAATTATCACACCGCCTTTTCAGCAGTAATAAGTTCAGCCTCAGGTGCTTCTGGCAACAAACGCCCCACTCCTTGCTTAACAAAACTTTGCAACAAACCAATCTGCTGGTTCTGCTGAAACACGTTTTGCAAGGTTTGCCGTAACTTGTCGAGATTTAAGCCACCTTCAGAATTCATAGCGACTTCCTGCTGTTGGAAATACTCGACTAGGCTTAAACCGGCTATGCGAGTCAGGTAAGCCGCACTGACTCCCTGTACTGCGCCACCAGCAACAAAGGTGATAGCGTTACTCTTCAGCACCGTACCGATCGCCTTGGAAGACAGTTCCACCAAACCCAATTTCAGCATCAAACTTCCCATTGTTCCAGCAACAGTTTGCGCTTGTTCCAAGGAAAATTTCTGCTGATAGATACCACTTAAATCCATAACCATCTGCGCATTAATTGCCGCTGTTGCCAGGATATCAAGCGCTGGTACTGGGTTGGCAAATGCTGCCGCCGCAGCTATCCACTGGTATTGTTCAATGACTGGTACAGCGCGATCGCGTCTAATTCCATTCAGCCAGTTTTTCGCCTCCGCTTTCAGCAACAAGCTTTTCCTCATGGTAGTTGCCCACACCAGCTGCTGTCCTTGCTGTGCCACCATTTCACCCAACTGAGAAGTCAACTGTTGGATATCTGGCGCTGGCACTTCCAGCGACTCTTGCACGGAACCATCTTGTTGATGCTTACGTACTTTGATGGGAATAGGAGACGCCGCAGTTGCTACGACAATTGAGGACACCTTTTGTTTCAGCGACTCCAACACGCACACGCGTTCTTCTGGCAAATACTGGTCTTGTTTGTTAAAAACCAGCATTGTGCTTTGATTTGCTGCTTTTACCTGCTGCAAGCTTTGGAATTCTGAATCTGTTAAATCCCCGTTTGTCAGGAACAAAACAACATCAGATGTCTTTGCTTCTGCCAAAACAGCACAATCTGAATTTTCGGCTGCTTCTACAAACAAAGGCTGTGTCTCTTGGAATTGTAGAGGCGTTGTATCCGAGAGTTCTAGATTTTGCTTTAATACTTTAATTAAAGTCGTTTTACCTACCGACTTACCGCCAGTGACAGCAGCGATCATCTCTTGTCTGTCTAACTCAGCTGTGAGATTGGCAACTTGTTCTCGCAGTGTCGCCAAGGCTTGATGATTTTCTGCTTCTTGTGCCAGTTGGTTAACGACGGCTTCGGCTTTGGCGATCGCCCCGAACACCGTTGCCCGATCTACAGGTAGACTATCTAGCAGTTCAGAACCGTCTTTGGCGCGATTTTGTTTTAACAACCACAAACCGCCGCCAACTGCTAAGAGACTCAATAAGCCGAATTCACCCACCTGCACAAGTGAATCTTGCCAACTTTGTAACATCCATAAAGAAAAGGACAGTCCCAATCCTCCCACTAAAATCGGTCGCCGCAACTTCACAACTATGATTCTCCCCGCTTTTTGGATGGCTTCTACTCCAGATTAGCTCAAAACCCGCTTATGGGAACCCGATTGGTAGAGGCACAACATTTTCTTTACATACGGCTGCTTCTAAGATGAAGTCCCAAGCGTCACGATACTTTGCGGAACGAGGTTTGCGCTGTCGTTTCTCAGCTTCAACGAGGTGTATTTCGCTACCGTAACCTATGAACACATCTACAGGGAAGACATAAAACAGGTCAAGTGTCTCTACATAGACCAGGGCAAAATCAAAGTCTGATGCCTTGTAGACTTCTCTAAGCATAAACCGCCGATTTGTTTTTGTCCGCCGATTATCTACAACATAATTGCTAGAAGGTTCATCAAACCAAGCATACTTGACTTGAATTTTAATTAAAGTTCCTTCAACATCAAACGCTAAATCGTAAGGAAGCCTATCGCCAACAGGTTTTAAAACTCCCCAACCACGCTTCAAGGCATGAACAATAGCAGCTTGTTCTGCTATGTCTCCTTTGAGCTTTGTGTCCATCTGCCACCACAAGGAATATAGGAATAGCTGCTAATTAGCCTAAAACAAAACCCTACAACCTTTTAGGATTGTAGGGCTTTGCTTTATCTTTCACTTGGTGGCGGGAAGTGGATTTGAACCACTGACCTTCGGGTTATGCTTACCATCTACAGCTTTCACTGCCTGGATTAACCAGTTTGTGGTCTGGACTGTCCCTTCACCCTCGTCTTTCACGTTAGGGTGCCTGCCTCCCAGTCTCTACACCTTCCCCACTTCTGGGGCTTGGTTCGGGATTACCGCGCTAGTGGCTTCCCCGAGTTTGACAGGTAATCGCACATAAGTTTCCTCATGTACCGCCCACTGCAAGACTAACTGATAAGCGTTTAGTTTGCCTTGCCGATTGAGCCCGACGAGCTACCAGGCTGCTCTATCCCGCGTCGCCTTCTCGTCTTTTTAACTATAACACCATAGTCCGAAATTTGGCAACTATAAAATCGATAATTCTCCAACAACTTCTAAACGCTTGTATTTACCGAGGTTCATAAACTTTTCCGATAGGGCTTCGGCAACGCTGGGACTAATCCAGCCCAACTGCTGAAGTAAGTGAATGGCAACGGCATATTTTGCTCGCTTGGCTCCATCCATAACTTTAATTGCCAATCCCATGCCTTCACCCAGTCTGCCAATGCACTGTACTCCTTCAGCACCAGCTTTGCTAACGACTTCCCCAGGGGCTAAGCGCATCAGTTCTGTATCAAATTCTCCAACTCCAGCCACCATCACTGGGTGATGAGTCATGGCACGGACAATACGCTCCATATCCAAATTGCTACGAGCAGCGAGATGAGCATACAATGACGCCATGTGAGCGAGTTGCATCAGATACGTTGGTGCGCCACAGTCGTCATGAACGCTGATGAATTCCTCTGCTGGCATTCGCAGCAATTCTGATACTTTGCTTAAAATCAGCTGCTGTACTGGGTGTTTCCGCTGTAAGTAGTTGTTTAAGGACCAATTGCATAGCTGACAAACGGCTAGCATTCCGGCGTGTTTGCCTGAGCAATTGTATTCTAAACGACTGTGCTTGCCTTCTGGAATTGGGCATTGGAGTGCTGTTGGGTCTACATCAGCTCGCCAAAGTATATTAAATGCCTGTCGGACTTGCTCTATTGTTCCTTTATGGGAACTTGTGATAATTGCTAGGTCTTTATCGCTTAGGTTGTAGCGTTCTAAAGTACCCGTGCTGGTTACGGCGATCGCCTGAAATGGTTTGAGTGCGGAACGGACAAATGTTGCAGTTTCGGAGTTTCCGGCAACGGAAAGCACCCGTCCTTTGTCGTCGCATACCACAGCTTGGACGATATGCTTTGATTCTATAATGCCTTCACGCAGTAACCTGACTTCTAATGCGGCGGCTTGTGTTCGTTTTCCCATTGTCATGGGTTAAAATGTACCACCTTTTTGAGTTATGAGTTATGAGTTATGAGTTAGGAGTTACAACTTATTAACTTCTAACTCCTAACTATTTACACTAGGTGCCAAACTATCGTACCAGCAACGAACAACACAGCCAAGCCAGCAAAGGTAATTTGTAATCGCTTAATAATTGGTTGAATCGAGTAGGAAACAATCAGGCGATCGCGTGTTACCACTTCCTCTGGTTTCGTCCAAGTTTGACCGTCATACCAACCTGACTCTTCGTAAAAGATGACTGGACTTATCAGGCGATCCCGAATGTAAGACCAGCCCAAAGATAATCGCACCAGTACCAGCACTAAAGCGACACTTGCTCCTGCACAACTGCTGAGAATAAACTGTGCAGTATGCTTATGTGGGGGAAAGCTAGTGGCTGCTACTGGTCCTGCCACAAACCACGATAAACCCCAAATCAGAGCGATTTTTGTAATATAGTCGCGCCAACTTAAGGTGCAGTCACGAAACAGCCAAGAGGATTTTAACTCTTCGTACTCATTGAGTGGTTGCTGTTCTGCAGGAACTGGGCAATTTGAGACTGAAGACTTAATCATGTTGGTTTACCCCCACCGTCAACGGTTGTTGGATACTCGATACGTTCCGCATGTCCCCAGAACGCTTCAAGATTATAAAACTCCCGCTCAGAAGGCATCATAATGTGAACAATGACTTCGCCGTAGTCTTGCACCACCCAACTTGCCTCAGATTTTCCCTCTGAGCGCAGGGGACGCCGTTGCCATTCTGTTTCCACTTTGTCTTCAATTGCTTGTGCGATCGCCCTGACTTGTACCCTCGAATAGCCCGTCACCACCACAAAATAATCCGCCAGGTAAGAGACATCTGCTACCCTCAACAGTAAGATATCACCTGCTTTGCGGTCTGATGCCGCTTCGGCAATGCTCAAAGCTATCTTTCCACTTACATCGTTGGCGTCACCCACTGGATTTCCTAGTGGGCTGTTTGTCACGGCGACGGATTGTCTTAGGAAATTTGGTTGGAAATAATCAGACATTAAACCTCAGCTGCTTTATCTTTTTGTGTAACTATTTTTGACAATTTCTACTAACAAACAAAAATTAAGATGGAATTGCAACTGTGAGAACTGGTTTTTTTGAATACTAACAAAAAAAAGGGGTGTCTACGCGGTTTGTTGTACAACTGCCTGTTTTGCCTTCCACTTTTGTAGGAACCAGTTACGCGTAAACACGACTCGCGGATGAACTAAACAAGAACTTTCGAGTAAGAATTTGAGAGTGTAATCGCTTGTCTTCCACACAGCTTGATTAATATCTTGACGGCTAAGTTGTCGTAAAGCTTGTAATTCCGAGGTATCCCCACGTCCTGGCTCTAAGCTATCTGCTAAAAATACGATACTGCACAGTACACTCATGCCTGGTCTACCCAAAGTGTGATTGGCAATGGCTTGTAATACTTCTTTATCTTCTACGCCAAATGTATCTCTTGCTACGATAGCGCTCACGTCTGCATGCAACAGATGCGGATTTGCTTGCATCACTTCGTCTACTTCCAATCCCTCTTTGTGTGCCATCTGCAAGAGTTTATGCGGCTTAAAATATTTTGCTAAATCGTGCATCAACCCTGCCATTGCAGCTTTTTGCTGATCTACTTTGTAGTGTACCGCCAGATCCACCGCCATTTGCTCAACCCTAAGAATGTGGTTGACCCTAGAAACTGGAACATTCTCTGTTAACCAGGCTAAGACTTTTTCGTGCATAATGGCTGTACTCTTAGAATTGGGGTTTGTGGCAGGAATACTTTGTGGCAGGAATACACTGAATAATAAAGATGTAGTTTTATTCTAACGAAGTTTTACTTTGGATTCCTTCGCTCCACCCATGACCTATTTTTCAGCCTAGATGTTCACCATATGCGTGGGCGACGGGAGCTATAGGTGCAAGCCTGACAATTCTGCTGTCATATGAGTCTATCAAAATATTCCCTAGCCGGAAAATAAATCATCAAGGCTACACCTACTTAGTCCTGTTTAGTAGGGCAACCATACGCTGATTGAGCTATGACTGTTAAGTAGAAAGTACCCTGTTGTGGTGATCAGCCTTGTTTTCAATCGTGAGTTCGAGATATCCAGATTTGCGGTAAGTGTCGAGCGACCAAAAGCTAGATAGGTTAAACTTCCTGCTTGGACACGACGACTGGCTCAATTGCTGAACGCTCAGCCGTCAGTGAGTAGAACAAAGACTCGTACTGATTTAATGCTTGTTCAAAAGCATATTGCTCAACTGCAAATTGGCGACTCTTATAACCAAATGTTTTCACTTTTTCTGGGTGGTTGTACAAATCCAAAACTGCCTTTGCTAAAGCTTGAGGATCTTCTGGAGGAACAACGACTCCACCGCCACTTTGTTTGATAGCTCGTGCTGCTGTGCCATTTGCAGGCACAGATCCCAGCAATGCGCGACCACTGGCGAGTAACAATTGGATTTTCGATGGCATATTGAAAGATATGACATTTTTCTTTTGTACCACCAAACCCACATCAGCAGCTGCCAACATTTCTGGCAAATGTTCACGAGGTTGAAAAGGCAGTAGTAAAACATTAGTTGCACCGGATTCCTGACAAACATAAAGCAATCGCTGCAAACCTTTTGCTTCACCAACAATCACAAAGGCAATATCTGGAATATGCCGCAACAAAGAAGCAGCTTTGACAACAGTTTCTAAGCCTTGAGTGAGGGCAATGTTGCCAGAGTAAAGTACTACAAATTTGTCATCTAGGTTATGGGCTGCTCGGAAAGCATTATTTTTTTTCGCTAAAGGTCGGATGAAATTGACATCCACCCAGTTGGGAATTTGTACGATTTTTTTAGAGGCTACGCCCTTTTTAAGCAAGTTTTCTACAAAGCCATCAGCGATAACGCTAATTTTAGTAGCACTGTGATAAGCGAATTTTTCTAACGCTGTAAACAATTTGATCAGCCATTTGTTCTTCAAAAGACCAACATGTACGGCAGCTTCCGGCAGTATATCTTGAAGATTTAAGACCACAGGGCAGCCGTGTAGCCATCCCAAAAGGGCTGTTGGTAAGCAAACAGGTAAGGATGGTGAGGTTGAGAGAATGACATCTGGACGCCACCCTGCAAGCGCTGGCAGAAAACTTGTAAGCACGAAGCTAGCATCTAGCAATACCCGATCTATAAAGTTGGGCTGCGGACGAATCCAAACATAACTACGTTGGATTTGAACTCCATTTTTGTACTCAGTGAGATGCCACTTGCCCCGATAGCCCGGGTATATCCGACGTTCAGGGTAGTTGGGCATAGCAGTTACTACGCGCACTTGGTGTCCGCGCTTGACCAGTCCCTCTGCTAATTCAGTCATGAGAGGGGCGATACCAATTGGTTCTGGGTAATAGTTGTACGAGTAAATCAAAATGCGCATTACAAATTAGTCTTCGTCCGAAGAAACCTGGTGTCCTGTTTTATGACAACATTTGTTCACAACATCATTTCGCACGTAAGTATGCCTCCTTGTTGTATTTTGCCTTTAGACTCTTTTAATATCAGTCATTCTTCATTGAAGATTGAGTAAAATTTGACGCGACCTTCTGAAAAATGGATTGGTATTTGTGTTAAGGGTTGAATATTATATATTCTTTTAACCTTATAATTACGTAAACAGTGTCTGTATTGTTTATTGTTATGTAAAATTCTTGTTACATAGGTTTTATATATAGAAAAAATATATTTAGATATGGCAATCCTCTGTATATTTTTATGGGCGTAACCTGCTTTGTAAGTCCGGACGAGGCTTGTGCTAACGCAAAGCGTCCTGAAGGGAAGCGCATAAATTGACACCCTTCAGATCCCCGACTTCTTAAAGAAGTCGGGGATCTTGTTTTTCACGAATCCTGCGCGGATTGGTAATATCATCAGACAATAAAAAACCCGGCATTTATGCCAGGAGATTCAACATGAGTTGTTTAAATTTTGTAGTGAAGAAGTTAAGTAGGTTGGCTACACTCTTAGTTCTTTACACCCTTAAAAATAGTTTTAAACAGCACCACTGTTTTTGTTAAACAAGATAGCTACTGTTTTAAAAATCAACTTCAAATCGTACATTAAGCTCCAGTTTTTTTGATACTGCAAATCTAGGCGAATAACGTCTTCAAATTTACGGACAGTAGACCGCCCATTCACTTGCCATTCTCCGGTCATTCCCGGTTTGACATCCAAACGTTGCCACTCTGGGACTTCATAGCGTTCAACTTCATCAGGCGTAGGTGGTCTAGTGCCTACTAAACTCATCTCTCCTTTTAAAACATTCAAAAATTGGGGCAGTTCATCTAGACTGGTTCGACGCAAAAAGCGCCCGACTTTGGTAACTCGTGGGTCGTTGTCTATCTTGAAAAATGCCCCTTGAACCTGGTTCTGCTTTTCTAATTCGGCTTTTCTCGCTTCTGCATCAATATACATTGAGCGGAATTTCCAAATTTGAAAGCGCTTACCCATCCAACCACAACGGATTTGACTGAAAAAAATTGGACCAGGACTATTGAGTCTAATAGCAGCGGCGATTGGGATAAATAAAATTCCTGTAATTACCAATCCTACAAGTGACCCAACTACATCTATAAATCGTTTCATCCAAGAACGGACAGAAGGATGTGTAGTTGGTAACTGTTCTTCAAATTGACTCTTTTGGGGTGACGTTTCCCCTTGAGATTCAATTGAAAAAACTTTATCCAGTCCTGTAAGGTTAAGGACTGACATCACCTGAGGAGTGACATTCCGCAGTATAAATTCGATATTTGTTTCCTGAGCAATTTTCAAATTGCTAACCAGGGCACCTAAACCACTACTATCCATAAAAGTAGTTTGGTGAAAGTCAATGATAATCTGTTTGGTATCAGGATTTGCTCGTGTGATATCTTGGCAGGTTTGCTTAAAAGCTACAGCCTCAAGCACACTCAACCGCGCGGATACCTGCACAATTGCCGTGTCATTTGAGAACATCACCGGAAAATTTACCTCTTTGGGTTGGCTAGTCATGAAGCCCTGCACTTTCGTTGCCATGTCAATATAATCTGCCAAACATTATTGTGTCTTAGCAAGTAGCCTTACCTCATGAGTGTTAATCAGTACGAATAACCACTCATCGCTAGTTACTTCAGTTGAGATTGGATATCATCAGGGACGATTCACAATAGAACAAGAAGCTAACTAAACTTTGAAGTATCAAGGATAAACTATGAAAGAAAGGATAAAGCGTAAAGTTCAGGTATGAAATACTTTATACTTCAATTCATACTTTCTATTTCTCACTTTTGCCGTAACTTCATATTTCTAACTTGATACTTCATACTTTTTTAGTAAAAAACATCCTTGTTTTTGTGCCTACATAGCAGATACTTGTTGCTATCATTACATGACTGTTAAGAATACTATTCCACCTACCGCACGCCTGATAGAGGTCTTTTCCGCCATACAAGGGGAAGGACTAAATGTGGGAACACGTCAGATTTTTATTCGCTTTGCTCTTTGTGACTTGCGCTGTCACTTTTGCGATAGCGCACATACTTGGAACGCACCCGCCACTTGTAAGATAGAGCAAACCCCTGGATTACGTGACTTTGAAATTTACTCAAATCCTGTTCCACTACCGATGTTACTCTCATGGGTAGAGCGCCAAAATCTGCCATGTCTACACGATACCATTAGCTTAACTGGTGGCGAACCACTTCTTCATACCCCATTTTTGTTGGAATTTTTACCCGAAGTACGCTCAGTGACAGGTTTACCTGTATACTTGGAGACTGGGGGACATCGACCAGAACAACTGGATACCATACTACCTTATCTAGACTCTGTAGGAATGGATTTCAAACTGCCAAGCACGAGTGGCGAAAACCGTTGGCGAGAACACGCAGAATTTCTCCAACTTTGTTGGAAATCACAAGTAGAAGTTTTTGTCAAAATAATTGTTTCTCAAACCACAGATCCAACTGAGTTGGAACATTCCGCTCAATTGGTAGCATCTGTCAGTCCATCTATCCCAGTATTTCTACAACCTGTCACACCATTAGATGATCCGATCGCGTTCAACCAACCGCCTGTCCTTGCTCCTTCTCCGAGTCAAGTTTTAAATTGGCAATCTCTGATGAAGCGTTTTGTCAAGCAAGTACGCGTAGTTCCTCAAACACATAAAATGCTTAATCAGCTCTAAGAACAAAACTCATAATTTAGAATGTTTCGACCAAGAAATTTAAAGGATTTCAATGAAGAATTGAAAATTCATGATAGAGGAAAAGCCAAATCGGGTTATGAGTTTTTCTTAATGAAGATGTCATCAAGAAAAAGCCAAATTGTATAAATTTTTGATGTCAAAAACAGTAGATAACTGGAGAGTTAAACTGTTCTTAATACGGGAGCCAGATGCTGAAAAAAGTGATTCTTTGGGTTTTATACATGATTCAAGCAAGGCATTGGCTTTCTGTATTAAGTTGCACGCTTCTAATGTCTGCTGTTAGTATTACAGGATACGCATCATCAGCGTACGGTATTTCCCTGACCAATACCCTTTCTATTCCTGGTGAAACGACAGATTTACAACCTGGGAATGGTGCAAACGTCAATCGGTTTGGATTTTTCTCGGATATCTACTACGATCGCTTTAACAATGTGTACTATGCATTAGGCGATCGCGGTCCTGGTGGCGGGGTGATACCCTACCAAACACGAGTCCAGAAATTTTCTGTAGATGTTGACCAAAATACAGGAGCGATAGCCAACTTTAAGATACTAGACACAATTTTATTCAGCAAAGATGATAAGAATTTTAACGGACTGAATCCTAGGTTACTGAATGGCAATGCCGGAACTCTTGGTTTGAGTCATGATCCAGAAGGCTTTGCTGTGGCTCCTAATGGCAATTTCTACGTTTCGGATGAATATGGTCCGTCTGTGTATGAATTTAAACCAGATGGTTCTTTCGTCAGAGCATTTACGACCCCACAAAATCTCATTCCCATTGCTAATGGCGATCCCAACTTTGTTGATGGTCGTCCAACCATTACCAGTGGTCGCCAAGATAACAGAGGATTTGAAGGTTTGACTATAAGCCCAGATGGCAAAAAGCTCTATGGCTTGCTGCAAGACCCTTTGGTGAATGAGGGTTCTAACGATGGTTCAGCAGATGGACGGCGCAGCCGCAATTTAAGATTGGTAGAATTTGACACAGCAACAGGACAGAGTACGGCACAGTACATCTATCAGCTAGAAAGTCTGGCAGAAATTAATCAGCGCATTCCTGGAACAACAGATGATTTTGGAGCGAATTCCCAAGGGCGCAATATTGGTATCAGTGCAATTACAGCCCTCAATGACAAGGAATTTTTGGTGCTGGAAAGAGATAATCGCGGATTTGGGGTGGACGCATTGAACGCTTTGGTGGATGATCCAAACGAGACACCACCACCTGTTGGTAGCAAGCGAGTTTACAAAATTGACCTCACAAACGCAACCGATGTGAGCGGGATTAGTTTGGCAAACACCAATACATTACCCACAGGTGTCAACCCCGTAAGTAAATCCCTATTTCTAGATATTGCTGCGGCTTTAGGTCCTGACAATCCAGGTGATTGGACAAAGATAGCAGAAAAGATGGAGGGGCTGGCGATTGGTCCGCAACTTAAAGATGGTTCCTACGCGCTTCTTATAGGCACTGACAACGATTTTAGTGTCACTCAAGAGGACAATTCTATAACTCAGTTTGATATTTGTACGAATGCCAACGGTACCAGCTATAGCCGCAGAGTGATTGACAGTGGCTGCCCAGAGGGTCAAAAGTTAATTCCTGGGTTCCTTTACTCGTTTAAGGTGAGTTCTGCTGAACTAGGCAAATTTGTCCCACCACAAAAAGTGCCAGAACCCACGGCAACTGCTGGGCTCATGTTGCTGGGTTTAAGCGGTTTATGGCTGAAAGGGCGGCGTTAGCGTGAAATTGTCACTTGTCTTTTGTAATGACAAATGACTCATGAAAAAGAACGCCCTCTTTTGTGATTTTTCTAAATTCCGCCCTCTTCAGTATTTCTAGATTTCGCTTTTGCCTTATTGGCACTGCGTTTGAGAGCAGAGAGCCGTGCTTCGTATTTAGAGCGTTGGCGTTTGCTAGGTGTGGTGTCAATAAGGGTTTTTAAGGCACTTCCCAGACTTTTGTAAGCATTGGGCATAGTGTAACCGAAGCGAGTTGCCAAGGCGATCGCTTTATCGTCAGCATCGACTAATTCTTTTAATTGCTTTTCGCCACTATTTTTTTGATAGAGTCGCCAGCCAGAAACTCCGCACAGAGCTAAAGCTAATACCAGCAACAATCCATCCTGTACCCACAACTCGCCGACAGCACCACCTAAACCAATCGCCAGAGCTGCCATTTCCCAACCATCTTTAGGAATGGTGTCATTTTGAATGCGGGCAACTTCGTGCCAGAACAACAAATTCCGCTGATCCATCGCCAGCGAATCCCATTTCGCCAAGTCAATTTGAATTTCAACTTGGTCTTTGCCAATTTCTTCGCAGCGGATCATGGGTGGATTGACCTCAGTCGTACCTTCAACCGTGACCCAGCTCTGCAATTCTGGCGGTAGTAAGCCCTTTAACCGCCTTAGTTCACTCATTTCCGCTTTAGCAGATGAGGTTACATAGGATGTCATAATATCCAGCCTTAGAAAACTTCAGTATATTGAGGGTATCACTTTGGAGTATAGCGATTTCACTGGCGTTCCGGCTCATTCGCTAGGAAAACTTCCCCGCCTTTTGCGAGCTTGCATCGCCTTTTCTAAAAGTTCTAGCAATCCAGGAGCCTGTTCTTGAATGCTAAGTAAAATTCTCTCACCCAGTTCTAGATTCCCTGGATCATGACCCGTCTCCATCACCGCCATCAGGCGAGGTATCGCGACATTATCCACAAGCTGAATTAACCCATGCAAACAACGGTTAAATTGTTTTTCTGTCAGAATCGAGTCTTCCAACGGAAACTCAATTATCGCACGGATCTCTCCATCCGATGGATCATACTCCCATTGCAGCATTTTGGTTTCCCAGGAAATGGAAAGCATTGTTTGAAGAATAGCTGCTTTGTGAGGATGATCTGTCACGCCTGATAGCACCTGAGGCGCAAATAGCCGGAAAAATTTTCCGTCCTCGTCAAGCTGGACAACAATCAGGAAATCTTCGACGTTATCACTTTCTACACCTGTAATAATACGGTCTTCATCCTCGTCAATACGGTAATCCCAACCTAAGTTGTCTAAGAAATAAGCA
Source organism: Scytonema sp. PCC 10023 (assembly GCF_963920835.1). Taxonomy (NCBI): domain Bacteria; kingdom Bacillati; phylum Cyanobacteriota; class Cyanophyceae; order Nostocales; family Scytonemataceae; genus Scytonema; species Scytonema sp. PCC 10023. Next base: position 182,688 of record NZ_CAWUDP010000002.1, on the reverse strand, counting down.
ATCTGTTGCAGATCAGCTGCCATAAAAGCCTCATATGTTGACAGAGCCGCTGTTATCAGATTTAGTTTAACCTGCCAAGGGTAGGAGCATAGAATCCTATTGCTACCTTCTTTTCTGTTGTCTTATGTTCTCCACGTACAAAAAAAATGTAAAAAAAAATACGAAAAACCTAATAAATTTAAGTTTTTACAGTTCTACGTCTGATAGTAGATTTAAACTGAGATCTTGCAAGAGTTGCAACAGTGACATTGCGTCGCCGTCCAAACCCTCATTACCAGGTTCAACCTGGTAACGAGATATTAGAGCCTCTGGCTCTTGTTGGGTGCAAGATCTGAGTTTAAACAATTTTGTTTTCCACTTAAATTATAGCGGCTTCAATATACATAAATATGTCAAAAAATATGTCAAATATGTCGGATTATTCAACAACAGCAGCAGCCATTATTGAACAAGCAAAATCCGTTGAGGAACTACCAATAAAAAATGATGCTTGTCGCTCAAAACTTTTTTTGCATCCACATCCAACTGCTAAAGTTTTCCTTTTTTTTCATGGATTCACTGCTGGTCCCTACCAATTTGAACCGATAGGAAAAAAATTATTTGACGCTGGTTACAATGTTTTGGTTCCCTTACAACCAGGTCATGGAGTTGCAGGAAATTGGAATAGAGATAATCCCCCTCCCTTACCGACCGAACGGGAAATTTATCAAGATTTTGCGCTTTCCTGGTTGGAGGTTGCACAAAAATTAGGACAGCAAGTGATAGTCGGTGGATTGTCTACGGGTGGAAATTTGGCAGTAACTTTAGCCTTAGAACATCCCCAACAAATTGAGAAAGCCTTATTATTTGCTCCTTATATTAGCGGTAACAATGCAATAGTCAATTTCAGCGTGGAGGTTCTGCCCATTTATTATGAATGGCTCAATAAAGATAATCCAGGGAATTTTGGCTATGACGGCTTTCGCATTCCAGCATTGCGGCTCTTTTTAGATATGGGGCAAGAAATTACTGAGAGAGTCAAAAAGGATTTAGCAGTGCCAGTGTTTATTATTTATAGTGAAAGCGACCAAACCATCAACCACCATGAATTGCTAAAATTTTCGACATCTGCAATTCATATACAGCCAAAATCTTGGTATCACAGCTTTGATAAAATCTTTGAAATTCCTCACACTATGATGACTCAAGCCGAGGGAAATAAATATCAAGATTTGCTCATAACTGTAGCTAAAGCTTATATTGAAAGCGATATTACCTGGACTGAAGTCATGGAAATTGGTTATCAAATACTGCAAGGAAAAACTTTTGAGACTGCTGTGAAAGAACTAAATTTATCTGAAAGAGTTTCTCCAGATTTATCAGTGATGTTGGCAGTGATGGATAAGAAAATGATTATTGATGCTTACACAGGCTAATTTTGGAATTCTCAATAACAAGCTAAGCCTGTTATTGAGAACAAGTGTTGTAAAATTTATAATGGTTGGGGAGATGTTTTCATTGACTTCAGAATACCATTTTCTACTTGATTAATGGCTACCAGGATGCCATTTTCTGGGTTTTCTAGCAGGGAATCTTTCACTTGTTTCAAATAATCGTGAATAGCATCCCTTACAATTGGTTTTTCGACCGCAACTGTATGATTATAATCCCAAACATCCCAAATTATTATACCTATACCTACAATTGGGTCTAATAACTGTGCTCCAATTTTTCCAGCCACTACACCACCAGTCTTTGCTGCCATTTTTGCACCAGCTTTTCCGGCAAATGATACAGCAATTTTACTTCCTACCTTTGTCACTGCTGGAATCATTGCCTTTGCAAGTATGTAAGCGCTTCCACCAGTCAAAACTTTCAATGATAGATTAGAGATATTTCCTTCTGTATCATTGATAGTCACTGCAATATCACCCAGATAACGCTCCCAATCTCCCTGGGGAATTTTGTAACTGCTTTGGATATTAGAAAGATTTTTATCCAATTCTGACACATACACATTTATACTATCGCTTGTGATTTTCTCAAGTTCAAGCTGTGCAACTTTAGGTCTAAGAACACGCTTGGCAAATTCTGTTTGAAAATCCTCAGTCAGTTTTTCGGCGACTGCTTGTCCTGGAGGGGGACTATTTTTATTTGTCCAATGAGCAACTGCTGTATATAACCATCTAAAAGGAGTGCTCAACTCCATCTTCTTTTGATTGAAGTAATTAAAATACCAATCAAGGAAACTATCATCAACACGGGTCATTAATTCATCTACCCACTTATCTAATTGTTCGGAAGCAAAACTCTCTGATTGCGAGTGTGCATTGCTGAGAGCAGTAACAAGTGCTTGGTCGATATCTTTGGGTATTTGTGGGACGACTATACTGATTTCTTTACTAGTGTTTTTAGCTGGATCTCCTGGTTTTCCGGGTGAGGAATCTGCTATTAAAGCTTTGCCTAGCAGGGGAATGATAACAATAATAATTACAACAGCCCATATAAAGGGAGCCACTGACTTAATAAACTCGCTCCAAGCTTTAATGCGCTCTGTTTTTTGTACAAAAGAAACTTTTTCTTCTACTTTCTGGGAATTTTGTCCAGTATCTGCTGATCTCACTGGCTCCTGAATAGAAGTAGACTCTAAATCCTGCGGTTGCTCATGTCTCATAGTATTTTTTAGGCTAAAATATGATTCTTAACTAATTTAAAATTGCCTTCATCGCATACAAATCCAATGGGGATTTTTACTATATCTACTTAATGATTCTTTTTTTGAAACAAACGATCTCTTAACTCGTCTTGCAAGACAAGTTAGAGGTACAACACACTAAGCACTTTTACCGTGTTATCCGCTCTTAAGAAGACCCTTAATCCTTATCCTAAACTCGATTTTTGGTTCCAATCCTACCGACGCCCTGGATCAGAGGAGCGGGTAGTTGGGGGAATAAGGTGTGAAGCCTTGCCTTTGCGTAATTCTGTGTCAACCGTCATGCCCAAAATTATTTAGACTTCGTAATTTTCATAGTCTTAATAAATCTTTAGAATCAGAACAAAGGTTTTGAAGAGATTACCTTCTACTCACCAAAACTCAACTCATGAAAGGGGCTAGTTATGTTTTATACTGTAGAATCTGGAGACACACTACCGAGGATTGCTGAAAAATTTTATGGCGATCGCACTTGTTGGCAAACAATCTACGATGCTAATCAGGATGTGATTGTACTTATCCCTGGAGTAGAACTTTTCATTCCTCTTGACTCATGTTCTGATTTGCAAAGGGAATGGCAAATTATCGTTGTTTAGGATAACAATGAAAGCTATTTGCTTTGATAATTACCTAATTCCTGATTGAGTCGGAAGTAGGCGCAAAGTTCCTGTAATCAAAATCCTGATTTCAGGAATAAGGGGGTTTTAAGCCACGTTCAACAGCTACTTTCATGGCTCTCGCTTTACGTACCAACCCACATCGGTAAACCTCCATCAAATCATCTAATCGTTTCACTTCTGCATTATTAAGTTGTCCTTCTTGGTTACGCGCCAAAAGGTCACTGAAAACCTCTTGCTGTTCTCGTTCCATTTGTAGATCGCACAGAACTAAAACTTGCTCATCCGGTAGCGACTCAATAGGTAGTTCCATAATATGAACAATAATATGTAGATTTGATAGTAGCAGAGTCGTTGCATTTTTAAAGCAAAAAACTCGTTCTAATAGTTTCTAAGCTAGAGTATAAAAGTTTGCAGTCATTCTTTTACTCCACCTCCCAAACCATAAAGCATGATTGATTGGTCAAAGTTAAAACATTACAAAAGCGACAAGTATAAAAGTTTTGAAGAATTATGCTTTCAAATTGCCAAAGTTCTACACGGACATAAAGGGCGTTTTACCTCGGTAGACGATAGCGGTGGTGGAGATGGAATAGAATTTTACATGGCTTTGCCTAATGGTGACGAATGGGGATGGCAAGCAAAATTTTATTACCCCGAATCTCGACTCAGTGCCAGTAGTCGTAAGTCATCTATTCAAGGTTCGTTAGAAAAAGCTTGCAAGGTGCATCCAGCTTTAAAGAAATGGTTCTTATGCACCCCAACTAACTTCACACGCGATGAACAAGCTTGGTTTGATAAAACACTTCCGAAGTCAATTCCAGAAAATATGGAAGTGGAGATTATTCATTGGGGTGATAGTGACTTTAACAACTGGCTGAGTGAACCACGTTTCAATGGCAAGAAAAACTATTTTTTTGGTGAATTAGAGCTAAATATTGACTGGTTCCGCAATCAGTTTGCCAAACAGTTAGCAGGAATTAGCCATAAGTTTAATCCAGTACTACATATAGAAACAAATCTTAACGATTATATTCATGAAGTTTTAAATGATAAGGTTTTTACCTTAAAAATTGGCAAAATCCTAGACAATCTTCAATATAGAATTAACGAATATAACAAATCTATCAGAGAACTTGAAAGCAGCAGTTTTCATGAAATTGTTGAACAGAATGCTTGGAATACTATCAAAGCAGTAATTATCGATTTTAATAACTTTGTAGATAGTTTACTAACTCATGCTTCTTCTCAGATAAATCTTGCTAGGTATTTTTTAAGTGAAAATCAACATAACGAAATACGCAGTTTAAACTTAGATTTTAACAAAATAAAAATTGAATTAGAAAAAAATCAAGCTATATGCGAAGAATTAGAACAAAAGCTTTATGCTAAAGAACTTACCTATATAGGTAAAGAGAAAGAAAAGGATAAAATATCTCGTGAGGTTCAGCAAGTTAAAAACAAAGCATTTCAGCCTTTCAGATTATCATATAGCTTAATGGCTGAGATTATAGAAATATTTGCTCAAATTAATTCAATTAATCAAACAGAATTACATATATTAGGTAATGCTGGTTTTGGTAAAACTCATATTGTTAGCAATATATGTCATGAGCGCTTAAATTCTAGCTTACCTGCCTTATTAGTTTTAGGAAGCCGTTTCACAAGTGACCGCTCTTTAGAAGAACAATTACGAGGAATTCTCGATATTCCTCCTATCTATAGCTGGAATGATTTTCTCCAAGCTCTAGATGCTGCTGCCGAGGCATATCGGACGCGCATTCCATTGGTAATTGATGGTTTAAATGAAGCAACCTGTAATGGTAAATTTTCGAGAGTTTGGCAAGGTTTACCTGGTTTAATTCAAGAGATTGGGCAATTAAAAAATGTTGTTTTGATTACAACTTCTCGAAGCACCTATCAAGATGCTATTTGGAGTGATAATAAACCATCAAATATAAAATATGCTAATGGTTTTAATGAAGACGTAGAAAAAGCTGTTGAAAAGTATTTTCGCTTTTATAAAATAAAAGGTGATTTAACAGCCACTCCTTTAGAGCAATTTCAGCATCCTATTTATCTTCAAATATTTTGTAAAAATAAAAACGCTGAGCGTATAGAAGAGAAGCATATATATGTTGGCGAACAAACGCTCTTCGAGGTTTTTGAGGATTATTTAAACCTCTGTAATCGCGTTATCAGTGAAAGGCTAGGTCTCCGTCGTGGAACACCCGTAGTTACACAAGCTCTGCTCAAAATAGCCAAACGCTTTTGGCAACCAATGGAGCGTAGTATCCCCTTGACTGACCTAGCTGAAATTGTTGATGGTCAACCTCTAGACACTTTAAATTGGCAGCAATCTAAGACGAATGCAATCCTAGATGAAGGTCTTTTAGTATGCCGTGATTGGGGGACTAATGGAGAGTTTGTTTTCTTCACCTATGACTTGTTTGGAGGTTATTTAATTGCAAAATATCTGATAAAACAGGCTGAGAATAATATTCAACTAATGGTGCAATCCGAAGAGATAATAACTGCACTATTCAGTGATAATTTTAGACTATTACACCCTTTATACAATGATATTGGACGCTGTTTAGCGGCGCTAATCCCAGTACAAACAGGGTTATATCTACATAATCTAATCGATAACTCAAAAGCTTTTGACTTATCTGTAAAAGCACTAGTTGAAATTCCACCGGAAAATATTAGTGAGGAATGCCTTAATTTAATCGAAAGTTTATTTAAAAAACCTGATAATCGTAGACAACTTCTAAATTTATCAGCCTCCACAATAGGATATGCCCAACACCCATTAAATGCTACATTTTGGTCTCGGCAACTCCGGGTATTAACAATGCCAGAGAGAGATATTAGCTGGACAGAGTATATACGAGAAAATATTGAACGTGTTGAAAAAATTCTAGGTCAATTTGAAGGCATCTGCAAAAGTGATGAAAATTTATCCGAAATGATGGAGGAGAGACTTTACCTTTTGGCAGTCTACATAATGTGGATATTAACATCTACAGTAAGACCTTTGCGAGATAAAGTCACACGGGCATTGTACTGGTATGGACGAAGAAAACCAGAAAAGTTTTTGGAGCTTTTGCTTCAATCACTAAAGGTCAATGACCCTTACGTTTATGAAAGAATGTTAGCTGCTGCTTACGGCATTGCTATGGCACGCCAATATGATTTTAAAGATGCCAGCTTTACTCAAAACTTTCTTCCATTATACGGACGGAAATTATATGAAGCAATGTTTAAACCTAATGCGCCTCACTCAACAACACACATACTTGCGCGTGACTATGCAAGGCGTACAATTGATATTGCTTTACTTCATTATCCAGAGTTACTAACCAAAGAAGAAAGGCAAAGAATTACACCACCATTTCAAGATGGCGGTATTCGAGAATGGGGCAAAAGTGAAGATAGAAATTATCAAGAGTATCGAGATGGAAATTGCCCATTTGGCTTTGCTGATGATGACCCAATGCAATGGTTAGGAAAACCTATCTCTAAATATGAAACAAAGACTCCAGAATATCTACAAGCAAAAGCAAATCTTTGGTGGCGCATTTACAATCTTGGCTATTCGTTGGAAATTTTTAGCGATGTAGACAAATGGATAGTTCGTCTTAACTACATTAATAGTTATTCTCAAAAGGAACACTATTCAGAGCATTATGGTCGGAAATACTGCTTAATTGCTACTTACGAACTTATGGGCTATCGAGACGATAGTAATTTACTAAAGAATGAATGGGATGAACCTTACGAAAGAACTTCGCAAGCAGATATTGACCCTAGTTTTCCAGTCATGCTTCAAGAGCATAACCTTGTTTGTGAAGATTTTTTGGGAAATCGTGATATGCCTCTTCATGAATGGATTTTGTCGGGTGGAGTTCCAGATGTTAAATCATATTTAATAGTTGATGAACTTTTGGGAGAGGAAGGAAGTTGGGTGCTATTAGATGGTTATATTAATCAGGAAGATTCTAAATTTAATCGAGGTAGATTTACTTTTTTGAGATGTTTGATTGTTAAAGCCGAAGAAGCTAATGACTTATTACAAAGGCTAGAAAAACAAAATTTAGGAGGAAGGTGGCTACCAGAAATTCCAAAGGATTATTATACTTATGCTGGAGAGATACCTTGGTGTGATACTTATCCTAACAATGGGAAGACTGAGTTAAGCTTTGAGTTAAAATTTGCACTACAGCGAAACGGTCAACTTCTATCTGATAAAGAAGTAAGTTCTTTTTTCGAGAGTATTAAAGAGCTATTGCAAGCTAATGATTATGAAGCTATAGATACAGCAATCATTAAAAATGGATTAGAACTTGTAGAAACAAGTGTTGAAAACGAAGCACAATTTGAAGGGAATGAAAAATTTGAGGTTTTGATTCCAGTAAGGAACAATAGATGGGAGGATTACCACAGCAGCATCATTCCAGGTCGAAGTGTAACTACCCCTGCTAAAGAAATTGCACAACAACTTGATTTGTGCAGCCAGCCCCAAACTTATGACCTTTTTGATAAAAGTGGTAGACGTGCATCAATAACTTTTCGCTATGGAGAATATTGGCATTCATCACAAGACTTTACGTACTTACGCAAAGATTTGTTAGAACGTTTTTTATCGGAAACTAATAGTGAGTTAATTTGGGTAATTTGGGGTGAGCGAGAGTTCCACGGAGATATAAGTCCGCGTGATGCTTTTGCAAGCCAGCATGAATACTATAAAGTGTTTCAGGAGATAAAAACATATAGAGAATTTTAGATGAAACACAGCGAAAGCGATCGCTCTTTTCCTTCTCTTGGCGTCCTTGGCGTCTTGGCGGTTCGTAAAAAAAGAAGGTGCGTTACGCGATCGCTAACGCACCCTACAAAATTTCTTTTAGGTTGAGGTTAAATCTTAGCTTCTTCCTTCACCAACTTATCCCAACCCAAATCTTTCAAATTGTTATTCCGACGCAACGGACGAGTCACCAACTCCAGAATGTCACGCGCATTGGTAAAACCGTGAATCTGAGCAAAAGTGAACTCAACAGACCACTTAGTATTGATACCCCGTGCTTCCAATGGGTTAGCATGAGCCATACCAGTAATCACCAAATCTGGCTTTAACTCATAAATCCGCTGCACTTGATTGTAGTTGTCTGGCTTCTCCACAATCTTAGGCAGAGGTGCGCCCATTTCCTGGCAAGTTTTCTCTAGCAACGCCAACTCAGCAGCTTGATAGCGCTTATCCATGTAAGGGATACCGATTTCATGAACCGTCATACCGCAGCGCACTAAGAAACGCGCCAGGGAGACTTCCAGCAAGTTATCGCCCATGAAGAACACAGACTTGCCACGAATCAATTTGACGTACTCTTCCAAGCCTTCCCAAATTTGAGCTTCCCTTTCATCCAAGCCTTTGGGAGTAATACCAAACACCGAGCAAATTTTCTCAATCCAAGCGCGGGTACCATCGGGACCAATTGGGAAAGGTGCGCCAATCAGCTTGCACTTGCGGCGACGCATCAAGGTAGTCGCAGTCCGGCTAAGGAAGGGGTTGACACCAGCGACATAATACCCTTCTTCAAGGGTAGGTAGTTCGGTAAACCGCTTTGCGGGTAGCCAACCAGAAACCTTAATACCTTGCTTCTTGAGTTCAAGAGTTAACTGAGTGACAACGGGATCGGGGAGGGAACCAAACAGCACCAATGGTGGATGATCCACATACTCAGATTCTTCTTTAACGACTTCTTCTTTCTTCTTACCAAAGTTGAGCAGTTTGGAAATAGCGTTGCGTTCGTTCTTGTCTGTTTCCGCCACGGGGGCTTTATCAGGACAACGTGTCGCCATCGCCGCTAATACGGTGTCTTCCCCTTGAGTGAAAGCGTAGTCCAAACCGTTGGCACGTGCAACAACAATCGGAATACCAATTTCGCCTTCTAGCTTGGGTGCCAAGCCTTCCAAATCCATTTTGATGATTTCCGTGGTGCAGGTGCCAATCCATACAATCACGCTGGGATTGCGATCGCGCTTAATCTGCAAACACAGCCGCTTTAACTCTTCATAATCATTAAGCTGTGCGGAAATATCTCCTTCTTCCAACTCTGCCATTGCATAACGGGGTTCAGCAAAAATCATCACCCCCATCGCGTTTTGCAAGAAGTAGCCACAAGTCTTTGTCCCGATTACCAAAAAGAAGCTATCTTCAATTTTTTGATAAAGCCAAGCGACGCAGCTAATTGGGCAAAAAGTGTGGTAATTTCCAGTTTCGCACTCAAAAGTTAAAGCTTCTGGTTGAGCAAGAGTCATTTTGGTATTTTCTCCCCTTAATTTTTATAAGAAAGAAGATAGAACAAAGAAGAATTTATCGACTTTCCTTCTTCCCTCTTCCTTCTTCACTCTTTAATGGTTGGGGAAGAGACGAGCAATCTCGGAGTCATCTTCTGAGTCATCAAAAGAACCAGAAGGTGGTTCTTCCCCTAAAAACATTTCTTTATCTGCTTCCTCTTTTTGGGTTGCGCTTTCAGCACCCCAAACATCTGACAACACACCAGCAAACCCACTCTCAGAAGTTTTGCTGTCTACTTCGTTCAAATGATCCAAAGAAAGTTCACCGAACTCATCAACTGCGTTATGTGCTTGGTGAGGTTGATTGTTCGAGTTTGTATCGTTGGATGAGGAATTGCCAACCCGGTTTTGTACTGTAACATTATCGATTGTTGGATTGGATGCCCGAAGGCTTTGGTTGTGTGTATCTCCCATATCCAACTTGTTAGCTATTCCCTCTTGCCCAAAACCACTTATCTGAGAACTTGTTAGTGTTTCATGACTGAAGTTTTCATATGAAACATCTAATTCTTCCCTGTGTTTTTCGATACGTAAATTGGGAAGGGCGCGGTTACCGAGAGCTATATCTGGATCAAAATTTAACTCCAGCACCTCGACCAAGGTATCGGCGTCAGAATTCAATTTGGAAAAGGGCAGCATTAACTGTGCCAGCTTAGGTTCCAGCGCGTTAACCACTCCCAGGATGAGGTACGAAGATGGTCGTCTGCCACCATCTGGGGTGTAAACAGACTCCACTTCCATGTGCAGGGCAATCCAGTCACGATTTAACTGGAAAAATTGCAACCACTTTTGCTTTAAAGAATCTGTAAAACTATCAAAGAAAGGCATATCGTTCCCCATCCTGGTACTAAGATGATTTATACAATCATCAAGTCTAATTCCTCTTCTGAATTTGGAACTTGTGTTTTAGTGGGATTTAGATAAAAATCTGATAACAAAGAGAACAATTCGCGGTCTGGGGAATCATTTGGTACTACACCCTCTGGACGCGCCAGAATTTGGTCAGCGATGTTGAGATAGTAATCGCAAACGTAGTTCAGAGACGGGTCAATTTCTGCCATTTCAAACAAAGTCTTTCCTTTGACGCGGGAAACCCGAATATCTTCAATCAAAGGCAAAACTTCTAAAACTGGCATGGGCACTGCTTCCACATACTTTTCAATCAAGTCGCGCTTCGAGGTGCGGTTACCAATTAACCCAGCAAGACGCAGTGGGTGAGTCCGGGCTTTCTCCCTAACTGAAGCAGCAATGCGATTGGCAGCGAATAAGGCATCAAAGCCATTGTCAGTCACAATCAAGCAGTAGTCAGCATAGTTGAGGGGTGCTGCAAAACCGCCGCAAACAACGTCACCAAGAACGTCAAACAAAATCACATCGTATTCATCAAAGGCGTTGAGTTCCTTTAATAATTTCACGGTTTCGCCTACCACGTAGCCACCGCATCCAGCACCCGCTGGAGGACCACCTGCTTCCACACAATCCACACCGCCGTAGCCTTTGTAGATCACATCTTCAGGCCAGACATCTTCGTAATGGTAGTCCTTTTCTTGTAGGGTGTCGATAATTGTGGGAATCAAGAACCCGGTGAGGGTGAAGGTGCTGTCGTGTTTGGGATCGCAACCAATTTGCAGCACTTTCTTACCGCGCTTGGCTAAGGCGACGGAGATGTTACAGCTGGTTGTGGACTTCCCAATACCGCCTTTTCCGTAAACTGCTAGTTTCACTGTAGTTTGCCTCTTATAGTTTCTTGTCAAACTCGTCGCTCAAACAATTCCCTTCACCTAGCCGACGATGGCGATTTGTGAGGTCTGTGAGTGTCATTATTGTGCAAATCACACGGAAAATAAAGGGGCTGTTCAAATCTATTAGGGTTATTTCAAGTGAATAACGGCTTAATCCAAGGAATATTAACTTTTTTTCATCCTAAAGACTTTTAAAACTAAAATAACTTAACAAATCATATTTTAAAAAAGTTATTAAATAAAATAAGTTACAAAACACAAAAGGTAAAAATCCCGCTACATCGATTGTGCGTATGAAAAAGACCTATCTGGACAGGTATACCTCTTGGTAGAGAAATGAGTGTAAGAGCTATGAGAGGCTCGTGGAAAGTAAATTTGCAAATAAATTGCCAGTTTATTGTCAACGGCTAAGACAAAATTATTCCGACTTGAGAGCGATCGCCTGAAAAATATAAATAATTATTACCGGTGGCAATATTTGTTAAGCTTTGTCTCAAATCTCAAATCTACTAGTCTTGAAGCTGGCAAAATCAGTTATTGCGGTTTTCATTCGCAGCGAAAAAACCTCCCATAACTGAGTGTGCAATTCTATTTGTACTGGCAGGATCTGATTTGTGATGAATCCCTATCAGGGATTGAAAGAATTCAAGAAACATCTTCTTGGGGTGAATTCATCTCTTGCAAGGATTGCCAGCCTGCTTCCCACAGAGAACGGTCTTGTAACAATTTGGCGTTGATCCAAAAGCGGACATTAGGGTCACAAGCAGCCACCATCTCGGCATAAACCCAGTTGCCCTGATTTTTGCGGTTGACGACTTGGAAGTGTCGCCAGCCATCTACTTTTTGCTGCGCTGTCCACTTAGAACCAACTAGGTAAGGAAATTTCTGCTTTTTAGCCATCGGTCATTTACAAGAAATCTATAGCAATCCTAAATCATTCCTCAACAACAAGATTCCCGACTTCTTAAAGAAGTCGGGAATCTGAACATAGTACTGCCTCATAAAATAAGCCTGTAGGTAGTTACAGGTGAATCAATGGCAGATATACAACTTGAAATTCAAGGACAAGACGCAGTTACAGCCACACAAGAATTATTCTCTTCTGGGCAAATTTCTGGAAATTGGGAAACTGTTGATGAAGTTGATAGAGAAGCCAGTATTGTAACAATCGGTACTATTGTTGCTATTGTTGGCGGTACCTTGGCGGCTGCGGAGCAAATTCGCAAGTGGTACAAGGAATATAAACAGGGGAAATCTGGCAAAAAGATTGAAAAAGTGCTGATTGTTGGACGCAGTGGTAGGCGCATCCTTTTGGAGAACGCCACACTTGAGCAAATTAAGCAAATTCTAGATGAGTGATGCAGTGTGAAAGTCCTTCATCTCGACCTGAAACAAGTTGCGGGTAGTTATGTAGAGCTACGTTATTTCGTTGATAATCCTAATCAGTATGAAAGGCGATCGCTACCTCTAGAACAAATTGCTGACTTACTCAACCAAGCCGAAAAAGACTATTATGTGCGTTTGGCTGTAGATTATACCATAACTGGGCGGCATTTGTATAACTGGTTGGATGGCAGTGACAGATTTCTGCAAGGTTTGCTCAATCAGTATCGGGATGAAGGTATCATCTTAGCCATTGCGACGGCAGAAAACCTCGCGCATTTGCCTTGGGAAGTTCTGCATGATGGCAATGGCTTTCTGGTTCAACGTGGTATTATTCCGGTGCGTTGGGTATCATCAGAGACTGTGAAGCGTTTATCTGTGGAGGAGAAACCAGAAAATCGCGCTTTGCAAGTCTTGTTTATGGCGACTTCCCCGCTAGGTGTAGAACCAGTGCTGGATTTTGAGGCGGAGGAAGGACGAATTTTGACAGCGACGGCGCGACAACCTTTAGCGCTGAGGGTGGAAGAAAGCGGCTGTTTGTCGGAGTTGGGTTATTTGGTGGAGGATTACGGCAAGGGATATTTTGATGTTTTACACTTGACGGGTCATGCTACTATTAAAAATACAAATAATGAAGATACAAAACCATACTTTATAACAGAATCGGAAACGGGCGAGCCTAACTATGCAAGCGCCAGCGATATCGCCGAAGAGTTAAGATTTCGATTACCCAAATTAATTTTTCTGTCGGGTTGTCGCACTGGGCAAGCAGGAAACGCGGGTGCTGTCCCTTCGCTTGCACAAGAGTTGCTGAATGAAGGTGCAACAGCAGTTTTAGGTTGGGGTCAAAAAGTTTTAGATACCGATGCAACCGCAGCCGCCGCAGCTTTGTATCAGGAATTGGCGGCGGGGAAGCAAGTTGCCGAGGCGGTTGCTTATACTTACCAGGCGTTAATTAAGAACAAGGCGCGGGATTGGCATTTGTTGCGGGTGTATGTAAAAGGGACTTTACCAGGCGAGTTAGTCACACCGTTACGGACTCGTGGACGCAAACCCGCACCACCGCCATCTGTGGCAACGCAGTTTTTAGACACTGCTGGCAAAGTGAAAGTTTGTACTCGTGAGAGTTTTGTTGGGCGTCGTCGGCAGTTGCAAAGTTGTCTTAGGGCGTTGACTCAATCCCCAGAACAGGTAGGCGTGTTGATTCACGGTATGGGAGGTTTGGGTAAGAGTAGTTTAGCCGCAAGGCTTTGTGACAGACTGGCGCATTTTCAGCGAGTTGTCATCGTCGGACGGATTGATGAACCAACGCTGGTGAGTCGCTTGGCAGAGAAGTTGGATAGCAAGGAACTGCGGGAAGCGTTACAAAGGGACGATGAGGAATTGAAGTTTCGGCTGCGACGGGTGTTTGATGCGTTGACAGCACAAGGGGCAAATCCGTTTTTGCTGGTGCTGGATGACTTTGAGGTGAATCTCGAACCGCGCAATGGTGGCTATGTGCTGCAACCAGAAGCGGCAACCGTTTTGCAAGCGTTAGTTTGGGCAATTCGCGATATTTCCGCACCAGATCGCTTAATTCTTACCTGCCGTTATGATTTTGAATCTACGCTGTTGCAGTATTTTTACAAGCAACCTTTGGAAGCACTGCGAGGGGCAGATTTGCGAAAAAAGTGCGATAGCCTCGCTGCTTTTAGTACGGAATCTGTGGTAGACGAGGCGTTGCAGGCGCAGGCGAAACGGCTGGCGGATGGAAATCCCCGTTTGCTGGAATGGTTGGATAAGATTCTGCAAAATTCAACTGTTGATAAAGTAGCGATTCTCCAACGTTTGGAAGTTGATTCTGTGGAGTTGCGAGAACAAGTTTTGGCAGAAGCCCTGCTGCAACAGATGGATGATGGAATGCGGGAGATGTTGTCGCGGAGTTTGGTGTTTGAGTTACCAGTACCGAGGGAGGCGTTAACCGCAGTTTGTGAATCTCTCCCCAATTTGGATAAATATATTGATAGGGCGGTGGCGTTGGGATTGTTGGAAGTTAGTCCGGATCAGTCCTTGCGAGTACCTCGCATTTTGCCTGTAGAGTTGTTTGCTGCAACTTCTTTATTTGTACAAGCAGCACAGGTGTTGTATCGTCTCTGGTGGGAGGAGGCGAAAACCTCAACGGAAGAACAACAGCGAGAAATTCATCGGCTGGCGCTGCGAGGAAAGGCGCAAAAGATTGCGGTGGAAATGGCATATAAGCTAGCAAGAGGTTGGCAGAGTCAAAGCCGATTTCGGGAAGCTATGCAGTTGTGCAAATCGACTTTAGACTTGGCTGAAGACTACCGAGTTTTGCATGAGTTGGCGCAAGCTGAGCAAGAATTGGGTGAAGTTGAACAAGCAAGGAAGCACTATCAACAAGCCTTAGATACCTGTTCACCTACAGATACAACAGAGAAAGCTGGAATTATTCACAACTTGGGGAGACTCAAAGCCGACACAGGGGACATTGAAGGTGCGATCGCACTTTTTGAGCAATCTCTTTCCTTGACCGAACAAATTGGCGATGTTCACGGCAAAGCCGCCACTTTGCATCAATTGGGGATACTCAACGCCAACACAGGGGACATTGAAGGTGCGATTGCACTTTTTGAGCAATCTCTTTCCCTCACCGAACAAATTGGCGATGTTCAAGGCAAAGCCGCCACTTTGCACTGTCTGGGAATACTCAAAGCCAACACAGGGGACATTGAAGGTGCGATCGCACTTTTTGAGCAATCTCTTTCCCTTAAAGAACAAATTGGCAATGTTCAAGGTAAAGCCGTCACTTTGCACCAATTGGGAATACTCAACGCCGACACAGGGGACATTGAAGGTGCGATCGCACTTTTTGAGCAATCCCTTTCCCTCACCGAACAAATTGGCAATCTTCAAGGCAAAGCCACGACTTTACACAACCTGGGGACACTCAAAGCTAACACAGGGCACATTGAAGGTGCGATCGCACTTTTTGAGCAATCTCTTTTCCTTAAAGAACAAATTGGCGATGTCGGTGGGAAAGCAATGACATTGTGGTGGTTAGGGGGTATCGCACAAGAGCAAGGATATTTTGACACTGCACTTCATTATTTACAGCAATCCCTGGAAATATTGCAGCGTATCCAATCACCTCATGCTGCAACAGTGAAGGAAATGCTTGAACGAGTGCAACGTCTTGCCTAGTGGGTGTAGTTCTTAACTTGAATGGAAGTACAGATTTATCTGTGTCCATCTGTGTCCATCTGTGGTTCTTATTTCTTGATGTATTGCACTCAACTAAGAAGCGCTATATCTACCTAAATGATAGCACTGTTTGTGAGTAGGGCTATTTAATTCTATGCACACCCGCCCAGAAATAAATTTCACAGGGTTTTAGCCGAAGTCCGTTAAAACGGACTAAAACTCAGAAATTGAGTCGGTTTTAACCGACTTAAGCTATCAGCCAGGAACTTTAGTTCTTGGCTGGTTAAGTGAGAATGAAATAGCCCTGGTTTGTGAGGCTGAACTTCACTGCTATGAAGCACACAGTATTGGTAAAAAAGAAATCAAAATTAAGTATATTTTGGGCTAATCGTCATGAGTGAACATAATGTAAAAACTCAATTTGTCGTTTGTATCAACAATGATAATTACTCTGCATCTCTGGAAGTGCGAAAAATATATCAAGACATCCCTGATACTAAGGCAGCCGAACATCACTTGATTCGAGTGATTGATGAATCACAGGAGGATTACCTGTACCCAGAAAGTCATTTCGTGACGATAGAGTTACCAAAAGCAGCCGAAAGTGTTTTTTCACTCAGCGCCTAAATTCTACAGCCAGAAACTGCATTACCCCGCCTGTGATAAAAGCAGCAGCGTTTGACACTCTCAATTGCAGTGTATCCAATCACCTGATGCTGGAACAGTGAGGGAAATGCTTGAGCAAGCGCAACGTCTTGCTTAGTGGGTTATGCGTCCTTACTTTCAATTTTTTGTCGAAAAACTTCTTCCATTTGTTGCCAACCTTCCTCTGTATCGGGAAACTTATACCGTTTAGCATTAGGATTACGGCGACTCATCAAAACACGCAACGCTTCTGCATCTTCTCGATGTGCGAGTACATAAGCTTTCAATTCGGCTCTAGGCATTTTTTCAAAGTCCGGCTTCATCTACAAACTCTCAAATTCCATCGCGATTTATAGAAATTTCTATAGTTTCTCCAGCCAGAATAAATATTTCTCCTGTTGTTTCATCAAAGCGAAATAAGTGAATATCTTGGTAGAAATTAGATAATATCTGACACACTTTGATGCATTCTAGTCCTTGCTCTGCCGTGGGTAAAATAATTGTTCCTCCATTTTGACACAGCTATTTTCACACGGCGCGTTACTCTGAAATTAACTATTGACAATATAATAAGGTTATGATAATTATCAACATCACACTACCAGATGCGATCGCCGCAGGCGGGCACTTTGTGCCATCGCGCGGAGCGCACTGCCCAAAGGACGATCGCAAAACATGATTAAGGCAATCGGCGCTCTCCGTAACTGTGTACGCTCTAAAACAATAAAACTTCCTTCTAAGGATATTCCTTCAAACCTTAGCAAACGCAATAAATCTTCGGCTGGTTCCTCTGGCGTTGCAGGAATATAGCGGAAATAAATAACACCAGGTGGCGATCGCATCCGCCTTCGGTATATCAATTCACCATAATCTCGGTCAAATGTCAGAATGATTCGTCCCTCAACCACTGCGCGTGTGAGTACCTCAGAATCTTCTGCACCAGGGGCGTCTTCGCTCCCATATGCCACATCGTAACCAATAGAGCGCAAATATATCACGCTCGTACGGGGAAAATTCTCATTTGCCAGGAATCGCATCAAGCCGTCTCAGATAAAAGCGGGAGCATGTAGAAAGATTCTTCACGCATACACTCTGCTGTAAAAGCAAATACTGCTCGTAGTGCTTCAGGGGTGAGAGTGGAATAGTTTTCCAGCACTTGTTGTTCTGTCCATCCCGCAGCAAACAAGCCAAGCAAAAACTCTACTGAAATCCTTGTTCCTTTTACCGTCGGCTTACCTAGCAGAATTTTGGGGTCTGAATGAATATACTGTCGCCAGTCCATAATTTGTACTCCGACAAAGCTACAGCTATTGTTACATAGTGATTGCTGCCTAAGCTTTCTGGTTCCCAGGCTGAACCTGGGAACCAGAACAGAAGAGCCTGGGAACGAGAAGAACGAGCAGGAATCTGCTTAAGGACTTTGGTAAGCTTCGGTTTGTGATGTTATGGCAGTAGGCATTGGTGCAGTACGTTTCTTTTTAGGAGCCATAATGACAGACAGAAGCTTGGGGAAAGCAAAACAAGCAATAGTATTCAGCAATGTTAAGATTACTGCATCTATCGTATTCATAGTGAACTCCTCTTTTGTGAAACTAGAGTAGTGAAAACTTCTACGCTGCAAAATGCGATTGGTTTTGCTGTGGTCCTTCAGGCGATCGCCCACCAAACACCGGTTTGCGGTAGCGCTCTACCAACCGATCCCGCTGCATGATGATAGTACTTCCCTTCTTTTCCTCTTGTTTTTCCCACATTGACAAGAAGTCGAGACAGGAGTGGTCAATGTAGCTGAGCATCTGTAGGTGAATATGAATTTCCTTTCTAGGAGGAATCTGCTCAAGGGCTTTAGCAAGTTGCGGTAGCCGAATAAATGTAGCCATCCCTTCCAAAGACACATCAACGCGCTGGTTGTTTTCATCCGCAAGGACATGGATATCGAGCTGGGAAACTTTGTAGATTAGCTTGATTGCTGACAAGACAAGACCGAGTAGCACGCCAAAAAGTAGGTCAGCAGTGATAATTCCGCCCAAGGTGGCAAAGTAAATGAATACAGGGATGCGCCCGTATTGTTTCAGCTTGCGGATATTCTCAACTTTCACCAGCTTATAGCCTGTGACCACTAAAATTGCTGCGAGGCTGGAGGTGGGAATCAGATTCAGTACAGAAGGCGCAACAACAACAAGAGCTAACAACCAGACTCCGTGAAAAATCGCAGATAGTCTGGTTTTGCCTCCTGCTTCCACGTTTACAGAGCTGCGGACAATCACACCCGTCATTGGTAGCGCCCCCAGTGCGCCGCAAACCATGTTGCCAAAGCCTTGCGCTGCGAGTTCGCGGTCAAAATTAGTTTTTGGTCCAAAGTGAAGTCGATCTACCGCCGCTGCTGAGAGCAGGCTTTCGGCACTGGCGATAAAGGCGATCGCCATCGCTTCCAACAGCACAGATGGCTTCAAAAGACCAATGAAGTTCTCTAGCTTTGGAATGTGAATCGTGGCGATAAGATTATCGGGTACATTGACGTACTGAATAGGCAACTTCATTACAGTGGCTAGAGCAGTTGCAATCACGACAGCAATCAAGGAACCGGGCAGCAATTTTAATCTTTTTGGCTTAAACTTTTCCCAGAGGATGAGGGTAACAATAGTAATTACAGCTATAATCCCAGCAATGAGATGGTTGTTGCTTTGGGCGGGAAAGATAGTTTTATATATCTCGCTGGGAATAGAAATTAAGTTATCGATTCCGTGTGCGCTTGGCTTGCTATCAAACATCACATGGAATTGAGAAGCAAAGATAAGCACGCCAATTCCTGCTAGCATCCCGTAGATGACTGCGGGAGATATTGCTCGGAAAACCTGTCCCAGCTTGAAGACGCCCGCTAGTAACTGGAACAAACCCGCGAGCATTAGAATCGGTCCTAGCATTTCAATGCCATACTGTTGAACCAGTTCCCAGACTATAACAGCAAGCCCAGCTGCTGGTCCACTGACCTGCAAGGGTGAACCAGCAACAGTGCCAACAACAATTCCGCCAACGATTCCTGTGACTATTCCCAGCTCTGGAGGAACCCCAGAAGCGATCGCAATTCCCATGCACAGTGGCAGAGCGACGAGAAACACAACTACGGACGCCACTAAGTCGTTGACAATGGAGCGTTTTGGTTTGAAATCTCTGATTGTCATCTTCCTTTTCCCGTATTTTTTTATTAGTATTACTACTGGTGTAAACGTTAAACTAATCACAATAAATTTTTCCAAAAATATCGTTCAACCAGCCACGAACTCAACAAACAGGAGGTATATTTTTGTGCCTACTATATATACAAGCCAGTTGTAGCTACTCTCCTGACGTTCAAGATGGCATTTCATTGCTCACAACTGATACTAAGTTGTAGTCAAAAATAGTACTGACCCTGCTTTCTTGACACTAAGTTACACATTTGCACACAACTTGGTATGAAGCTGAAAAAATGACAATAGGCGACAATCAACAGAACCTGATTGTTACAGTACTTTTTTATATTTATAAAAACTTATTAATTGTGTATTAAAAAATGATGAGAAAATTTTCACGTTCGCAGCCGATAGCCCATACCTCTGACTGTTTCGATATAGTCGTGACCTAGCTTTTTGCGCAGATAACCCACGCAGACATCAACGACATTGGAGCCGGGATCGTAGTCATAGCCCCAAACCTGACTCAGCAGTTGCTCTCGACTCATGACTTGCCCTGGATGACGCACAAAGGTTTCAGCTAGGGTAAATTCTCGTGCTGATAACTTGACTGGGCGATCGCCGACCCAAATCTGACGTTTGAGCAAATCAACGACAATGTTCCCTGCTTTGATAACCATTTCTTCCTGTCGTTTGGGTAAGCGATTGTCGCGCAACCGCACCCGTACCCGCGCCAGCAGTTCTTCAAACCGAAAGGGCTTTGTGACGTAGTCGTCAGCCCCACCTTCTAGTCCGGCGACTTTATCACTGAGCTCATCACGAGCGGAGAGGATAATGATAGGTAGCTGTTCGCCCTGACCGCGTAATTCTTCCAACACCATCCAACCATCTTTGCCAGGGAGACCGATGTCAAGGATCAGGAGGTCAAACTCTCCGCTTTGAGCCATGCTCAACGCTTCATGACCGTCTTTGGCAACTGCGGTAGTGAACCCCGACGCCCGTAGCCCTTTTTCCAAGAAAGCGGCTATGCGCGGCTCGTCTTCGGCAATCAGAATCTGATCAGTCAAACAGAACCTCCAAAGGGTGGATCTAGTGGAATCACAATAGTGAATGTAGAACCTTTACCGGGTTTGCTTTTGAGTTCTACCCGACCACCGTGCGCCGTTGCGATCGCACTCACGATAGACAATCCCAAACCAGCTCCCTCAGAACGACGATAACTATGGGAGCCACGGGCAAAGCGCTCGAAAATGCGTTCTTGGTCGGCAAGGTCAATGCCAACGCCTGTGTCACGCACCCAGAAATAAGCATGACCGTTCAAAACTTCTGAACCAAGGGCAATGACATCCCCATCAGTCGTGTGCTGAGTCGCATTCTCAGCCAAATTCATCATTGCCTGAGTTAGCCGTTGACGGTCAGCTACAATCCGCCCCATCCCCTTGTTCTCCAAACGCCAGTCTCGCTCACCTAAGGCTGTGGCTTTGGTATACAGTTCCTCGGTCAGTGAGCTAATATCTACTGTCTGTAGGTTTAAAAAATTCGGTTGCTCTGCCTTGGCTAGTAATAGTAGATCATCGACAAAGCGACTCATCCGATCCAACTCGTCAGTCACTAATTCCACTGTTTCACGTCGCTCTTGGGGATCATCACCCAGCAGTTCTAAATGACCTCGGATAATTGTGATTGGTGTCCGGAGTTCATGACTTGCGTCGTTGATGAAGTTTCGTTGACTGGCGAAAGCAGTTTGGAGACGGTCTAACATCTCGTTGAACGTGATGCTGAGTTCGGCAATTTGGTCTACCCCCTCCACAGGGATGCGTTGAGATAAGTCAGACTCGGTAATCGAGCGGGCTGTTTCGATGAGTAAGCGTAAGGGAGCCAATAACCGTCCAGCCACTAGCCAAGCCAGCATCGATGCTATGGCTAGAACAGCTATTGTTACCTGGATAATGACGACAATTGCCTGGTTCACTTGCTGATGAGCTAGAGTATCGGAGTAAACGACTACAAAGACACCCTGAGTTTTCCCTTTCAGCACTGGCTCAGCCAGATAGTAGATAGTATCAGTTGAGGTTAATTTCTTACCTTCCTTGGGCTGTTTGAGTTTCTGCCACTGTTTGACAAGCGCTGAATTCGGCTGTAAATTAACCGGCAGAACTTGCGGATTGGATTTGTAGAATTCCCCATTCAAGAGTGTAATCAAAAACGTGTTGTCATGGGGAATGTTGCGCGACAAAAATACATCAAACATGGCAGCGACATCATCCCCGAAAGGTTGAGCCGTGGTGGGGTTCCTCCCCGCAGTCAATCGTCTAAACTCCTTTACCTCCTTAATGAGAGACTTTTCAACCTGCTCTTCTAGTCGGACAAGGAGAACCTCATAGATTGCCAGGACAGATACCAATGTGGAGAAGATCATCAGCACGATGTACGAGATCAAGATGCGTGTGCGAACGCCAAAGAAGATTCTGCGCCATCCAGGAAATCGGTTTTTCTTTGTCACTTGAGCATTTTGATTGCTTCTTGTAAAGAAGATTTTTGGAGCCATGAGCCGATTAAGACGGTTGTATTGCAAAAATTTTTAGAGGAGACCAGCTCCTGGGAGGTGGGATTTTGTTATGGGTGATGGCTATAGGCAGTTGACACAGATGATACTTTAACTAAATTAACATTACTTTTTGCAACATAAGCGTTATTCGACTTAAACTCTTGTATGATAAGCTTTTTATAAGATGACGCGCCCCCCCGAGCCCCATCAATTAGTAAAAAATGGGTAGTAAAAAATGGGCGGTAATACTCCTCTACAAGAACGTGAACACCGATCCAGTTATTTGCGCCCCTCTTTGTACAATCACGGTATAAAAACAAAACTTATTCTTGTTCTGTTTGCACTCACTAGGCGCTTGAAGTCAATCAGGACTCATTGGACGGTAATACTCCTGGAGAAAGACGTGAACACCGATCCAGTGAGTTGCCCCCCTCTCTTTACAATGACCATATAAGAACAAAGCATACACTTGTTCTATCTGCGCTTTTTGTGCGCTTGGAGTAGTTATTTCCTAAAAAAGCCTATGCAACCAACTAATCCAAACCAATTTACAGAAAAAGCCTGGGAAGCGATCGCGCACACGCCAGATATTGCAAAACAATATCAACAACAGCAGATTGAAAGCGAACACCTGATGAAAGCGCTGTTGGATCAAGAAGGTCTTACCAGCGGTATTTTTACCAAAGCAGGTGTGAATCTGCAAAAACTGCGCGAACGCACCGAACAATTTATTCAAAGTCAGCCCAAAGTCTCTGGTAGCAGCAGTTCTGTATACTTGGGACGCAGCTTGGATACTCTACTTGACCGCGCTGACGCGTATCGTAAGGAGTTTCAAGACGAGTATATCTCAATTGAACACTTATTACTGGGTTATGCCAAAGATGACCGTTTCGGCAAACGGTTATACCAAGAATTTGGGTTAGACGAAGGCAAGCTAAAGAATATCATTAAACAAGTTCGAGGAAATCAGAAAGTGACCGACCAAAATCCAGAAGGCAAATACGAAGCACTGGAGAAATATGGGCGTGACCTCACCGAAGCTGCTCGTCAAGGTAAACTTGACCCAGTGATTGGACGTGATGATGAAATTCGGCGGACTATCCAAATTCTCTCACGCCGTACCAAGAATAACCCTGTACTGATTGGTGAACCGGGCGTTGGGAAAACAGCGATCGCCGAAGGACTCGCACAGCGGATCGTAGCTGGTGACGTACCCCAGTCCCTGAAAGACCGCAAACTCATAGCTTTAGATATGGGTGCTTTGATTGCAGGGGCAAAATTCCGGGGTGAATTTGAAGAACGCCTAAAAGCAGTCTTAAAAGAAGTTACCGAGTCTGGCGGGAATATAGTTTTATTTATTGATGAAATTCATACCGTTGTCGGCGCTGGTGCAACTCAAGGCGCAATGGACGCTGGTAACTTGTTAAAACCGATGTTGGCGCGGGGCGAACTGCGCTGTATTGGGGCGACAACTTTAGACGAATATCGTAAATATATTGAAAAAGACGCTGCTTTGGAAAGACGCTTCCAGCAGGTTTATGTGGATCAACCCAGCGTGGAAGATACCATTTCCATTTTGCGCGGCTTGAAAGAACGGTATGAAGTTCATCACGGGGTGAAAATTTCCGATAGTTCTTTAGTAGCAGCAGCCACATTGTCAAGTCGTTATATAAGCGATCGCTTCTTACCAGACAAAGCAATTGACTTGGTAGACGAAGCCGCAGCACGCTTGAAAATGGAGATAACCTCCAAACCAGAAGAACTCGACGAAATCGACCGCAAGATTCTGCAATTAGAAATGGAGAGGCTGTCGCTGCAAAAAGAAAGCAATGCAGCTTCTAGAGAACGCCTAGAAAGACTAGAAAAAGAACTTGCGGATCTTAAAGAAGAACAAAGAACACTCAATAGTCAATGGCAGTCTGAAAAAGACATTATCACCAAAATTCAGTCTGTCAAAGAAGAAATTGACCGTGTGAACCTGGAAATTCAACAAGCAGAACGCGACTACGACCTCAACCGCGCTGCTGAGTTAAAATACGGCAAGTTAACCAGTTTGCATCGGGATTTGGAAGCAGTCGAAACTGAACTTGCTCAAGCACAACGCAGTGGAAAATCTCTATTGCGTGAAGAAGTGACTGAAGCTGACATTGCGGAAGTGATTTCTAAGTGGACGGGGATTCCCATCAGCAAGTTGGTAGAATCTGAGAAAGAAAAACTGCTGCACTTAGAAGATGAACTACACCGTCGTGTCATTGGACAACATGAAGCGGTGACAGCTGTAGCAGATGCCATTCAGCGTTCTCGTGCTGGACTCGCCGATCCGAATCGTCCTATAGCTAGCTTTATTTTCCTCGGTCCTACCGGTGTAGGTAAAACCGAATTGGCAAAAGCTTTGGCGGCGTACATGTTCGACACCGAAGAAGCATTGGTGCGGATTGATATGTCCGAGTACATGGAGAAACACGCCGTTTCTCGCCTCATCGGTGCGCCTCCCGGATACGTGGGTTACGATGAAGGCGGACAACTTACGGAATCGATTCGTCGTCGTCCTTACGCGGTGCTTCTGTTCGACGAAATCGAAAAAGCACATCCAGATGTCTTTAACATCTTCCTGCAAATTCTTGATGATGGTCGAGTTACTGATGCCCAAGGTCATACGGTAGACTTTAAGAACACCGTCATCATCATGACCAGCAACATCGGTTCGCAGTACATCTTAGATGTGGCGGGTGATGACTCACGCTATGACGAAATGCGCCATCGGGTGATGGAGGCGATGCGAAATAGCTTCCGTCCAGAGTTCCTCAACCGCATCGACGAAACGATTATCTTCCATGCATTGCACAAACAGGAATTGCGGCAGATTGTGCAGTTGCAAGTAAATAGACTACGGCAAAGATTGAGCGATCGCAAGATGTCTCTCAAGCTCTCCGATGCTGCTCTTGACTTTTTGGCAGAAGTAGGGTATGACCCTGTATTCGGGGCGCGTCCATTAAAGAGAGCAATTCAACGCGAGTTAGAAACTCAAATTGCCAAAGCTATCTTGCGTGGCGAATTCAACGATGGTGATACCATCTTTGTGGATATCGAGAATGAGCGCCTTTCCTTTAAGCGCTTACCTGCGGAAGTGTTCACAGCTTAATTAGGTGAATAAATAACAAACACGCAAAGGTGCAAAGTTGAATAATTGCACCTTTGCGTTTTTTTGTATGGAAGTCGTTGCAAAGGTGGCGATCGCCCGCATACTGCCGAGGCGTTTCTTCCAGAAACGCCTCCCCTGCTCCTAAAATAGGGGCAACCGCACGGAGTGCGGTTGGGCAGTAGGGCGCGCTACGCGATCGCCTCATATTATTAAGAAGCAGCCAGACGTTTTTAACTGATATCATGTCCGATTAAATAAGCTTATTAAGTTTGTAGTAAGGAATGCGCGTCCTCTTCCATGAAAACAAGGACGCGCATTCCTTACTACATATAAGTTTTATTATGCGTAATTTGCCGGACTTGATATGAGCGCTCATGAGAAGATAAAAGAAAAACCCAAGGGTAGTTCCTTCTGGGCTAAACTTTGGGATTCAAAATATTACTAAGAAGCGGATGATGCAACAACAATTTTATGACTTTATTTCTAAGCTTCTGCCCGAGCACGAGATTGAACTTGCTAAGGTCGATCGCTATCTCAAGACACGGGAGATCAACAAAGGAGATTATTTATTTGCTGAAGGAGAGATTTGCCAATTCATTGGTTTCATCATCAAGGGCTGCTTCCGCATCTTTATTCTTAAGGATGACAAGGAAATCACCTTTGACTTTTTTGTAGAGGGTCAGCCGATCTGCGACTACGAAAGTTACTTCCGCAAACAGCCGACACAATTTTATTTTCAAGCGGTTGAAACCTCAAAGCTCCTGATTCTGAATGACACTTGCCTCAATCTGCTGTTTGAGGAATCGCAAAACGGGCAACGACTTCAAAGGTTGGTGGTAGAAATACTCTTTTTCAGATTCCGTGATTCATTGCTGTCCCTTTACATGGACAAACCGGAGGAACGGTACCTTAAATTGGTTCAGACTAAGCCAGAGTTATTGCGGCGAATTCCACAATACTATCTGGCTTCCTACCTGAGACTTGAGCCAGAGTCTCTCAGTCGTTTGAAGCGGCGTATCTTGTCGCGATCGTAAAACAAACCCAGTGCATCTTAACTCACGTCAATGACAAGCTATTGTGCCGTTCTATAAGGTTGAAGCATACTCTTCAAACCTGCATGCGAAGGTCAATATGACAACTCAACCTCTATCACGTCAACAACTAGTTCAAAAGGCGATCGCCCATGTTGGCTACTACGATCTGCATCCCGATATCAGCCTCAACTTTCAATTTAATCGTTGGGTTCAATGGCTTGGAGAAGCATCTGTTTTAGAAGATATGCAAACTGTTGCACCCA
The DNA here is from genome assembly GCF_963920835.1 of Scytonema sp. PCC 10023. Taxonomy (NCBI): domain Bacteria; kingdom Bacillati; phylum Cyanobacteriota; class Cyanophyceae; order Nostocales; family Scytonemataceae; genus Scytonema; species Scytonema sp. PCC 10023. The sequence goes on along the minus strand of NZ_CAWUDP010000002.1, from coordinate 155,897 downwards.
AGATCAAAACCTATGCAGACTTGCGACGTGAATTTTTGGCTCTCAGTGAGCAAGCCCTTGACCAGGATCGCCCGTTACCGGCTGCCTACTACCTACGCACGGCGGAATTCTTTGTTTGGGCAGATGATCCCCAGAAGCGTCCCATGCGCCATCGCTTTATTCAAATGATGCGGCAGTGCTATGGCATCACTGGGAATGAGCAGTACCAAATTCCTTACCAAACAGGCTTTCTCCCAGCTTATCGCTTCACTGTGCAACAATCCAAAGCCACCCTTGTTCTCTTTGGAGGGTATGACAGCTACATTGAAGAGTTTTTTCCAATCGCTTTTTTCTTTGTTGAAGCCGGATACGAGGTTGTCATCTTTGAAGGTCCAGGGCAAGGGGGTGCTTTAGAAGATGCAGGTCTTGCAATGGTTCCAAACTGGGAAGAGCCAGTCAAAATAGTGTTGGATTATTTTGGACTCAACGACGTTATTCTCATGGGTATTTCCCTTGGTGGTGGACTGGTGATTCGAGCCGCTGCTTTTGAGCCAAGAGTCCGCTATGTCATTGCAGATGACATTTTTTGTGATTCCTTTGAAGTCCTTTTAAGATCGCTTTCTGCAACATTAAAAGCGCAAGTTGAACAGTATTTAACTGAGCAGGCTGCCGATCCGCTTAATACGTTGTTGAACAAACTCATGCCTCAAAGTCCCATTCTCGATTGGGGAATCCGACAGGGAATGCACATAATGGGTACAACGACTCCCTACGAGTTTCTTCAAGCTATCCAAGCCTACAACACAATTGAGATATCGAATCGCATTAGAGCAGATGTGTTATTGCTAGCAGGCAGTGAGGATCATTATGTCCCACTCCATCAGTTGTATCGACAAGCAGAAGCCTTAACGAATGTGCGGCTCACTACAAGAGTTTTCACCCGTGCTGAACAGGCACAAAACCATGTTCATGTTGGCAATTTAGGCTTATCTCTTCGCTTTATTGCCAATTGGCTTGAGCGAATGATTCAGGAACAAAGTTTACTTCCTTAGTAGCAAGAACAGGAGAGAAGACACTGTTGGCGAATTCCGGAAACGCTTATGTAGAGAGGATGGCTTTGGGAGTACAGCGATGAAGTTGTAAAACATACGTAGAGATTGGACTCCGTACCGTGGGGCACACGGGAACGTCAACGTCTGTGGATGAGACTGACCAATACTTAGGAGAGGAAACTCCTTCAAGCAAGTCAACTCGTAGAAACAGAAAGCCCAAGATGTGAATCTTGGAATCCCCCGCCTAAAAGGCGTCGGGAGGATGTCAAATGAGCTACTTGCAATTCCTAATGGCTGAATTATCACGGTAACTAGCGAGAGAACTGGGGAAAAGGATTTGTCGAGTCTTTGCGCGTATGCAGCACGACGTGTAAATTCAAGGGACACAAATCAATAACTGTCCCAGGAAGTGGGATGGCTGCGCGGGTTCCTCCTTTGAGAGGATAAAGGTAGCAATACCTCCAGACGCTGTGTAAGACAAGGGAGCTCTTGAGTGACGAACATTCAGCAATAAATGTACCCAACATAGCAACGGTGAAGCAGCGCTCTCCGACGGAGAAGCCAGTGCAGGCGACTGCTAAACCCGAAGGGCGAATGAGATGCGTTCAAAGGAGCGTGTCCGTGCCTCTTTCAGAGGTTGCACGGTACAGGCCTCAAGCCGTGCCCGTAAGCGCAAAGCGCACACTTCGTGTATCCCTCAACGGGACGCAGGCATACGCGCAGCGTGTCCGTAAGGACTCAGGGCTCAGGACATAGGCATACCCGAAGGGCGAATGAGATGCGTTCAAAGGAGCGTGCGCCGTCTTCGCTTAGCCCATGCTTCAAGCGTAAGCGCAAAGCGCACACTTCGTAAACGCGTAGCGTGCCGTCAGGCATAGCTAAGCATGGGTACTTCACTACTGTACTTCAGACAGAGTAGAAGGGATTTTACACCTGGAGCTAATTATGTTATGATAATTGCACTATTACCTTAGTGTATTTACTGATATAATCCGTCCTTTGATTAAGGGGCGTACCTACTATTCTATAGCAGTTTCTAAACTCATTAAGGTATCTAGTAAACCGGAGGTTTTAGCACTTCTGGTTTTCTTATGCTTGGTATTTTTCTGAGCGATAACGAAATAATAGAACTCATTTCTATGATTCAATATCACTACTTTAAGCTGACTTCATCTCAACCCTTACAAGTTCATCTTAACGAGCCGTACTTTGTTCTGAATTGTGAAGGTTAAATGGTAGTTAGGATGCACCACAAGAGCGAGCACCCTCTGATTGGAGAAACGCTCAAAAATCGTTACAAAATTTTTAAATTATTGGGAAGCGGCGGATTTGGCAATACCTACCTGGCTGTCGATTTGAATTTAACAGGACAACCCGTGTGTGTTGTCAAACATCTTAAACCAAAAGACCCGAATCAAGCTATTATGGCAATTGCCAAAAGGCTATTCCAGAGAGAAGCAAAAATTTTGGCTCGGCTAAGTAGCGAAAACAACCAAATTCCTAAACTTTTTGCCTACTTCGAGGAAAATGGGGAATTCTATTTAGTTCAGGAATTTATTGACGGGCATGACTTGACACAAGAAATTATACAAGGCTTGCCTTTGAGTGAGAACGTAGTCTTTAAACTTTTGCAGGACATTCTGGAAGTTCTGGCATTTGTTCATCAACACAACGTCATCCACCGAGATATCAAACCACAGAATTTAAGGCGGCGACGAAAAGATGGGAAAATTGTGCTGATTGACTTTGGGGCAGTAAAGGAAATCAGTGCTTTAAAAGTTAATACCCAAGGGCAAACGACACAAACAGTGGCGATCGGCACTCCTGGCTACATGCCCAGTGAACAACAAGTTTTTCATCCGTACTTCAGCAGTGATGTGTATGCAGTTGGGATCATAGGTATTCAAGCCTTGACTGGGTTAGATCCTCGAAAGCTACCACGAGACTCCCAGACTGGCGAGTTGTGTTGTGCTTTATTTAGTGAGTGTGCTGATGTCAACCCACGTTTACTAGAAATTTTAGACACGATGGTGCGCTATGACTATCGTCAACGTTATAAAGACGCTACAGTTGCTCTAGACGTCCTCCAGCAGCTACAGCTTTTCACGTCGTTCGAGCAGAAACAGGAATTATTCCACACACAACTGGTCAAGCATGGTGTGAAATACCAAAAAGCGGCAGAAGCCGCTAGAATTTTAGCATCTGGAAAACCAGATGAGCTTTTGACCAATGAAGAGATACAACTTGTTACAGAAGTTTGCAAAGAGTGGTCAATACAATACAAGCGCTTGACTTCACTTTTGAGAAACTAGAGCTGAACGATTAAAACTGACTTCACGGGTCGCTTGATGAAATTTCCATCCAAATCAACCTTTCCGTAAAAGCTCTTGCCGTTGTAATAGAGGGAAGAAGAACTTCCACCATCAAGATTCATCGCTTTTTGGACACCCAAACTTTTCAGAAAATCTGCAAGTGCTGACAATGACATCCCAGAATTAGTAGGAGTCTTTGGTTTTTGAGCAACCATCACTAAAACTATGCTGCCATCACGGGTAATACCTACGGCAGTCCGGGCGTTGAGTTGGGTGCTACCTAAGGCGTCTCGGGAATGAGCGGAATCTACAAAGCCTTCTTGCTCTAAGGTTAATTCTGGCAGTAGCTGGGGACCACCACCCAATGCATCGATTAACTGGCAACCTGTTGGTGGTGGCGCATTACGCAAAACAATGTCATAGCGGACAGTTTGCCCGCACAAGTACCGTCGGAATTCGCTACGATTGAGTATTTTAGCAAGATAAGGTTTTAGGTTGGGATTGTTTACTAGTCGCTCGTTTTGCCTGGGATCAGCTACAAGCTTTCCTTGGAGGACAACAACTGACGTAGTTTTTTGGTTATTTGGGTCAAAAAAGCCACCGTTTATGATGGCAACTGCCCGATGTTTCTGAGCAAACTCTTCTACAGTGTTTAGGTGTGGCGACAATGCAGGTGTGACCAAAAACCGACTCTGAGATGGAATCAACAGAACGTGGACTTTGCTTTGTGCTAAAGTTTGCTGTTCATAACGGATAGTTTTTTCTGATAATGATGTTTCTTTTGGTACAACCGCACTTCCTAGTACAGAATGTTGTGGGGAACGCCAGATAAATAGCATCAGCATCCCCAAACTCATGAGCGCTCCAAAAAGCAGCCAGATTTTTCTCATCGTTCAACCGCTGAACAATCCTGTGAAGATATAGTGTCTCTAGTTTTAGCAGCCCATAGGCGATCGCCCCGAGGGGCGCTGTGCTCCCTTGCAATCGCTCTTGCCCTTATCCTCCTTAAGTTGTAAACATTCTAAAGATACAAGAAGATTATGGGCAGAGAATTTATGAAACATAGCACACTAGGAAACCTCAAACAAGAGTTGATTTCTATTTCAGCGGCTACCGATATTGGCTTTAACTGCACCCCAACGATTAAACAGGAAATCGAGACATTAGCGCAAAACATTGAAGCTCTTAATCAAAACAGTGAACCTACAAGCCATATGGAGTTGGTGCAAGGGCGCTGGCGGCTTCTGTACAGCACGTTTGGACTAGAACGGGAAACAAATCTTTCTAGTCTTTCTTTTGGAAAGCTGCCGAATGTGGCGGTTAGCGTTACTGGTATCCTCCAAGAGATTTATACTGCTGGTCAGCAGTACAAAAACCTTATTGAATTTACGGTTTCCTCTGGTGTCAAAGGTATTACTGTAGTTACAGGGTGCTACACAGTAGCGGACTCCAGGCGTCTGGTCATTGATTTCTTGGAAACTTCCGTTATCAGAGCCACCGAGGATTTGAGCGACTCCGCTTTTCGAGAAGCTTTAGGAGTAGAGCAAAACTCGGCTCTCGAATCAACACTTTCTGGAAATGGCTGGTCGGATATTACCTTTTTGGATGAAAATTTGCGCCTTATGCGTGGCAATCAGCAGAATTTGTATGTGCTGGTACGAGCCGACTTTCGGCTAACAAAATAGTCAGCCCACTTGCCACACGCCTTTGCGTTTTTTCATTTAAGAACCTTTACATTTCTCACCCTTAGGAGTGGCATCTGGGTAAAAGGTAATTATCGCTTTTTCTTTCCTCACAAAAACTGCGGGGAAAGTTTTGCCTGTTTCTTGGTCTTGTACATTAAAAATACACGCTCCGTCCCTATCCCCTTGAAGTTTAAAGATTTTAGTTGCGTCTAAAAGCATTTCTTGGGCTGTGCTTTGGTAGCCATAGCCTTTGATAACATCCCTAACAGTGCGATCGCCGAAGGCGGGGCTTTGCCCATCGCTCTGTTTAATGACAACGCCCATCGTATAAATGAGACCTGGAACAACTTCTTCTCGTTGGGAATTATTTGGAAGTCGTCCTCCAATTCCTTTATTTTGTAATTCTAAATATCTGCCATAAAAATGCAACCCGCCGATATCATTGGCGTTATATATTTCTCCACAAAAAATATGTTCAAATCCCCGATTGTTAAACCAAATATCAGTTAAATCTTCCAAAAACTCTGCTTTTGTCTGACGACCGGGACGCAGTTCACCGTTAGTCACTTTCTGAAGTTTCTGCAACACATCTGGATAATAGGATAAAAGCTGTTTAAATTTATTGGAACTGACTCTGGTACCTATAGAACCACAGGTATTTAGTACAGCTTTATCAAAAGGGTTGAGTGTAGGTGCTGGCGGTGAAATGTCTAGCTTTTCGCCTGGTGGGAAACCAACAGGAACTGGGTTATCTTCATTATCAAAAAATGGTATAAGTTTGGTATCTTGCTGTTGAGCGTAAACTGGATTGTGCAACCAAACTGGGGAGGCAAATAGAAGGAGAGCAAATCCAGCTTTTACCCACTTGACTATATGTGTCACCATATTTGATTACATAAATTGATACTTTTGGAAGCTCCGCTTTTACTATATCAACTGGCAGAGCCACTTTAACAGTGAACAGTACCAGCCGCAGTGTCGAGTTAAATACGAGTGGTCGCGCCTCCCCCACCAAGAGCGTGGAAGGCGTTGGTGGCGGGTCGCGCATCCCCCACCATACGCCGTCAGGACTGATAACTGATAACTGATAACTGATAACTGTTTTAACGGCATTCCCAGGTTCTACCTGGGAACGAGTGTAGGTGGGTATATGCCCTACCTACTGGTAAATCCCAAATCGAATTAATCCTTCTTCAACCAGCTGAACATAGCGCGTAAATCTTTGCCCACTTCCTCAATGGGGTGTTCAGCTTCTTGACGACGCATGGCGGTAAATCCAGGTTTACCAGCTTGGTTTTCTAAAACAAATTCCCGTGCAAATTGACCAGCTTGAATTTCTTGCAGAATTTTACGCATTTCTGCTTTGGTTTGGTCATTAACAATCCGAGGTCCACGGGTATAATCGCCATATTCAGCGGTGTTGGAAATGCTGTCGCGCATTTTGGCTAAGCCTCCTTCCACAACCAAGTCAACAATCAATTTGACTTCATGAAGACATTCAAAATAAGCTAACTCTGGCTGATAACCTGCTTCCACCAAAGTTTCAAAACCGGCTTTGATTAAAGCACTCAAACCACCGCACAATACTGCTTGTTCACCAAACAAATCGGTTTCGGTTTCTTCGCGGAAAGTCGTTTCGAGAATACCGGCGCGGGTTCCACCAATACCTCTAGCGTATGCCATCGCGCGATCGCGTGCCTGACCACTGGCATCCTGGTACACTGCAAACAGAGCCGGTACACCTTGTCCTTGTTCATAAGTCCGGCGTACCAAATGTCCTGGTCCTTTGGGTGCAACCATCACCACATCCACGTTAGCAGGTGGGACGACTTGACCAAAGTGAATATTGAAGCCGTGAGCAAATGCTAAAACATTTCCTTCTTCCAGATTCGGTTCAATCTCGTTTTTGTAAACTGTTTTTTGCACTTCATCTGGCAACAAAATCATAATAAAGTCAGCAGCCTTAGCAGCATCTGCGACATTTTTCACAGTCAGTCCAGAAGCTTCAGCCTTCGCTGCTGACTTACTACCCGGATATAGCCCGACAATCACATTCAGACCACTATCTTTGAGATTGAGGGCGTGGGCGTGACCTTGGGAACCATAGCCGATGATAGCGATGGTTTTCTGTGCCAAAAGGTCTAAATTAGCATCTTCGTCGTAGTACATCCGGGCCATAATAACTTCTCCAGTCAGCAAGCGTCCTGATTTATTGCAAGTTTATAATCTTACCGCAAAACTTGACCTCAGCTTCCAATTGTTAAAACTCTATTGCTATAAGCTACCCAGCATCCATCCCACTGCCAATCCAAACGCTGCGGTTCCAGTCATAACTAGCATAGCTGCATTGAAACTACTGAAATATTTCTTTAACCTTCGCCCGGTTTTGTTGAAAGTCACTATTAAATTGCAATACAAAACTAAACGGATAATCGCTTGCCAACCGATTATCATCCACAGCAAGATTATCAAAATACCTGTTAAAGCTGCAACTACAATTCCACGCGTGCTTGCTACATCAATCAATAAAAAAGCGAAAAATAAAATATTTATACCATACAGAATTATCGTAATTTGTGAAACATCTGGCAAAGGTAAAATACATAAACTAAAAGCTAAAATAGAACGTGAAAGAACTAAAATAAGTACCAAGAGCCAAGTCTTTTTGGAAAGACGACTATAAATAATAGAAGCTAAGGGAAAAACAGCAAAATAAATGACTATAGGTACAGACGCAGAAGATACTTTGATTAACCAGCCGTTAAATATATTTATGCTTAAAAAAGCAATTAACCAACCCCAATCTTTTAATATCTTATTCAGTAATTTTTTTTGAGAGTTTTCACTAGATTTCATGTTTTCTCTCGCCGATTTAAAAGGGAAAATAGCTGTTTTTCTTGATTGGAGTCAAATTGATTATCAGCAATTTCTTCATAAACATTGATAAATTAAGTACATATAGTCATCCTATTTAATTTGTGAAGTAGGCATTTTTCAGGAACCACAGAGGACACAGAGAACACAGAGTAAAGAGTAACACAAAACTTTACAAATTATTCAGGAATACTATAGTCTTTTTGTTTATTATTTATGCAGTCAAACCTTGTCAAGCAGATTATATTAGATTTTATAAAAAAAAAACCATAAAAAAAATCTGTTATTTCAAACAGATTTCATCAGTGATTTTTATATTTTTGTTATTATCCCATTCTGCCTTTAATAAGTTGAGTAAAGAACACCGAAACCCAAGCATTTAAACATTTTTTGTTGGGTAGTCACTATAGCATGACTGATAGAATTCGTGAAGATAGACGTTTTGTCGGCTATTGTCCATATTCCAAGGCGGATTAACGAAAATTTCACAAATTAAATCAAATTACTTTATAGTTCAACCCAACGTACGCTGACTGCGAAAGGCAAGGTAATGTTTTTAGGTTTGGCGATCTATTGTTTGCACTTCGTCATCAGATAATTTCACATTGACAGCACGCAGTGTGTCTTCAATGCTGGAAATTTTGCTTGCACCAGGAATAGGCAATATAGAGGGCGACTTGGAACGCAACCACGCTAGGACAATACCGTACACCGATACGCCTTTTTCCTTTGCGAGTTTGGCGATCGCCTCAATATCTTCCAAGCCTTGATGGCGACGACTTCCTCCAAAGGGACTCCAAGGTAGAAACGTCAAACTTTCTTTTTCACAATACTCCAGCACGCCATCAGACTCTGGCTCACGATACCAAGGATTGTACTGATTTTGCACAGAGACAATATCAACCACATCCCGCGCCCGTTTGATTTGTTCTACAGAAAAATTGGAAACTCCCACAAACCGAATCAAACCCGCATCCACTGCTTCTTTAGCTGGTGCCAGGGATTCCTCTATGGTGTAATCTGTATCGGGGGCATGGTATTGCCAAACATCGATAGGTTTATTGCCGCCTAAAGCCTCAAAGCTGATGCGGATGGTTTCGCGTAAATGTTCTGGATTACCATTGCGCGTCCAGTTCCCATTAGGACGCATCAAGCCGCCTTTCGTCGCGACAACAACATGACTCACATCGCCATTGTAAGAGTGCAATGCTTTGTGAATCAGTCGCTCGTTGTGGTGCTTGTCTGATTCGTCCTTGCAGTAGGAGTCGGCGGTGTCAATGAATGTGATACCTAAATCCAAGGCACGATGGATGACATCAATTGACTGCGACTCTGGGGGGCGAGTGCTTATGGACATCGGCATAGCCCCTAAACCAATCGCACTTACGGAGACACCTGTTTTCCCTAGCTGTTTTGTTTCCATGTTTTTAACTCAAGTTTCAGCGTCATTACTTGGATGATAACTTCGCGCAAAGTCGAGGGCAGTGCTGCGGGAGGGTTTCCCGACAGCAGGCGACTGCCCGTTGCAAAGACGCTAAGAAAAACTTTGCTTTTTTACGTCTGACCTAAGAGGTAAAAGAAAATGACTGTTACACAAACTGCAACAATGCCAGAAACAGGTTTTTGATTCAGCCATACTTGCAATACGTTCATCTATCTATGGGTAGGTTATGTATAGTCAAGTAATACGTAAATCAACTCTTGTTCTGAGTCTGCTGGCGGGAGGGGTCATTTTTACCAGCTGTGCTTCTGTTCCTAGTTCTGAGTCTACAAATCAACAAGCGTTACCTAAAGCTCAACTCAACAATCAAGTGGCTGATACAGCACCAGCAGCACCAGCTGACGCGAGTGAAAGTACATCTGCAACGGCTCAAGCTGCACAAGTCACGCGTTCCCGTCCGCAACTTATTAAAAAGGCAGCTATGACTCTGATTGTTGATTCTGTGGATAAGAGCATCGATGCTGTCTCTCAAATTATCAGTCAACAGCAAGGGAACTTAATGAGCCTTGATGAACAACAGCCCAAAAATGAATCTGCCCGTCATACAGCAATGATACAGTTGCGGGTTCCAGAAAATCTGCTAGAACCTACCCTAGAAAAACTGGCTAAACTGGGAACTGTGCAAAGTCGCAATATCACGGCTGTTGATGTAGCTGACCAAATTGTAGATATTCAAGCTAGATTAAGCAATTTGCAAAGAACAGAAAGCAATTTACAGAAGATTCTGGATCGGGCGGGTTCAGTTAGGGATGTGCTGAGTGTTTCTAAAGAACTGAGCAACGTGCGACAGTCAATAGAGCAAATTGATGCCCAGTTGAAAAACTTACAAAATCAAGTTACGTACTCTACGATCACATTGAACATAGAAGCAGCAGTGTCTGGTAGCGCCCCGCAGCGTGCTTTCGGTTCACAAATGCAAGAAGCCTGGAATAATTCCACTCACTCTTTGGCAGAATTCTCTGTTGGTTTGATGAAATTGAGTATTTGGTTAATTGTGTATAGCCCCTATTTGTTGATTTTGGCTGCTGCCATCTATGGTTTGACTCGCTGGCGGCGGAATGCACAACCTATCGCATCAACACCAGAATCGGGTAACTCTGATAGATTGGATTAGGGGGTTAGCGTGTAGGAGATTTGAATTTTAAATTGTTCTAGACTCCAGTGTGATTCAGGAGATTAGTAAATAAAAATTAAAAAATGAAAATTGAATATTTTGAATCTTCCATTTTTAATGAAAAATTAAACAGCCTCTGCTGTTTGTCCCCTTATCGCTTTATTCGCTTGTTATCTCTTCTAGAGGCTCATCATTTGTACTAATTAAGACTAAATGATGAGCCTCTAAAATGCCAAGATATGTAGCAGAAGCATATTTAAACTCTTATGCCAGAATTACGCCACTCGATCGCTCAGCACTACCACGAACGCACTAAGTACGACCCACAGACCATCGCCTCTAAGAATAAGGGGTTAGACTGGTCTAAGCAGCCGGTGCCGTTCAAAGAGTACAAAATAGGCTCTGCTTATGACCTCAAACCTTATATCCAAGAAAAACCCGAAGCATTTGTTGGTAACGCAGATGCTCAGTGGTGGCAGAGGTTGTCACGGCTGCTGTTTTGTAGCTATGGACTAACGGCAAAAATGCCTTCAATGGGAAGTGCGGTATATTTAAGATCTGCACCTAGTGCGGGTGGTTTGTACCCTGCAGAAATGTATGTTGTTTCCCGTGGCACAGAGTTATTGCCACCAGGACTGTATAACTACCAGTGTCGAACTCACTCGCTCATGCACTACTGGGAAAGTGATGTTTGGCAGAAACTGCAAGAAGCTTGTTTTTGGCATCCTACTTTGGAAAGTAGCCAGTTGGCAATTATTATTACTTCGGTTTTCTATCGTTCAGCGTGGCGATATGAAGATAGAGCATACCGACGCATTTTTTTGGATACGGGACACTTGTTGGGTAATATCGAGTTAGCTGGCGCTGTGACTAACTATCGCCCTCATCTTATAGGTGGCTTTGTGGATGAGACGGTGAACGAACTCCTATACATCGATCCCCAACACGAAGGAGCGATCGCAGTTGTTCCCCTAGCAGACTTGCTGGATATCAAACAAAACTTACCCACAGGACGAACCGCCTTACCTTCCGCCACTGAAACTAACTATCCTCACATTCCCGATGGTGAACTGCTGACGTATTTTCATTACCGTACACAGATTCAACCAGGGACAACAGGTAAGTTAAATTTGCCCGTAGTGAAAGAAAAATCTTTGGAAGATAAATATAACTTTCCTTTCTGTGAAAAAATTCCTACCGCCAGCAAGCCGATTGATTGGGGAAAAAAACTGGAAGGACTAGAAGTTACGATTCTCAAGCGGCGTTCTACTCGCGCCTACAGTGGTGAGGATTTAACCTTCGAGGAACTAAAAGCTTTACTCGATTTTACTTATCAACCTCAAAATTACATTGACCAAGGTTTTGATAATGTCACTGATTACTTTGACCTGAATTTAATAGAAACATTTATTGCTGTGTCTGGGGTAGAAGGTCTTGAGGCTGGCTGTTACTATTACGCACCTAAAGCGCAAGAATTGCGACAAATTCGTTTTAAAAACTTCAGAAAAGAGTTACACTTCCTCTGTTTGGGGCAAGAGTTAGGAAGGGATGCAGCAGCAGTCGTTTTTCATACAGCCGATTTAAAATCATCTGTGGGTCAGTACGGCGATCGCGTTTATCGTTATCTGCATATGGATGCCGGTCATTTGGGACAAAGGCTCAATTTAGCCGCGATTCGCCTTGGTTTAGGCGTCAGTGGTATCGGTGGATTTTTTGATGACCAAGTGAATGAAGTCTTGGGTATTCCTAGGGACGAGGCTGTGTTGTATATTACTACCTTGGGAAGACCGAGGTAAAATGAACCACTCAAACTAGTGGTTCATCGCATTAATTATGAGGGGTTTAAATAGTTTGTAGCAAGCGCTTTAGCGCTAAAGCGCTTACTACTATAATTAATGACATGAACCGCTAGCTTAACTGATGTACTCCCAGCAGCGCTTCACCTCGGCGATAAAGCTCACGAGCAAAATCAGTCCACATTCCCTGTCCCCAATATCGAAAACAACTGGTTTGCAATAATAAGTTGTACAGCAATGCTTCCTGATAATCAGAACTCTGTGTCACTGAAGCGTCTTGCTGCACGAGTGTGTCGTATTTTTCATGAAACAAAGCGCTCAGTTTCTTCATCGGATCTAAAACATTTTCGTAGCCTTGAACCCAACTTAAAGAATTTGTCCAAGAAGCACCATCCATGTGGAATTGATGGTCTGTTTCTTTTAATTCTGCTATTGCCTTTTCCACAGCTTCTGGTGTTGCCTTTTCTGTGTCTACTCGCTGCCAAATTTTGTGTTGCTGTACAGCTTGACAAGTCGGATAATCCTCAGGATTAGCACCAGCAGCCTCAATTAATTCCAAATATTCAGTACCATTGAGTGCAACCACTCCCGAATGATTACCTCCTGAATCGCGAATTTCATGATACACCCTAATCAAATCGCGGGGATATTCATTCATCATGACGCCGCCATTTTCCCCATCGGCTATTTGCGTAACTAAAGAAGGAATACTCACATTTCCAATTTGCTGTTTCCCTCTTCCTTTTGCCTCAAAATAAGGCTGCATTTGAGCCACTAATTTTGTATCGGAACCTTGGGTTTTAATTAATGCTGTGATGCTGATAGTTTCACCCTTGGAATTCCGAGCAACCAACCGATTGGGAATATATTTATCGTCATGGTGTAGCCCAGAACCATCCAGACGTTCTACCGAATGTTCTTGCACCATCAGCCAACGATATCCGCATTCTTTCAAAGCTTTGATATATTCAAACAGTGTATCTGGGTGATTGGGCAAGTGCATTTCTGGAGGAGAAAAGCCTTTCACTCGCTTTAGGGCATCATAGCCAAAAATTGCTGCAAAATAATGTTGCCACGCTTGAATATGTAGTTTAATGTCAGGAATTGGTGTGGAAGGAATAACCGCATGACTCCACATGGTTCCTAACCATTCAACATAAGGTTGGTACTGGGGATCACAGGTAATGCGTTTGAGGTTGTTGAGGATATCCTCTCGTCCCATTTGTCGTAATCCCCACAACAAATTACCCGAATAATCGAGCATAATTCGAGGATTGCAACCTTCACTCACGAGTTGGGGAATAAAATCTCCCATGCGGCTGTAGCACCAGGCAAATGGTTCTGCGTTGTGGTTATCTCCTTGGTTGGGATGTTCAAACATATACTGGAGATTACTGATGAGTTCTCCATTCGCACCAGCAGGAATTGTTGGTTGATGCATATGTAGGGCGCAAGCAAACCCAGCTGTGATATTTTGTAAGGATTGATTTGTGTTATTTAAAAACACAGGATTATCCTGTTGAACCACCGAACGAATTTCTGCTTCCCAGCCACAAATATTTGGCAATCCTGTCCGGAATTCTTCCAAAACAGGTAACTTCGCAAATGGTGTTGTTGCAGTCATAATAATTATCTCAATTTTTAGATTTTATTGAAAGAAGAAACCAGCAAGCAGAAGCGGTAACAGCAGAAGGACAGACGCAATCAAGACGAGAGTTCCCGGATCAATCTTAATTTGTGGATCGCGCATTTTACACTCTCTTGGATAAGAAATATTACAAACAACTCACTAAAATTTTTAGTATTTTTACTCAGTTACAGTTTGACTTAGATCAGAAAGCTAACACGATGTTTAGCAACTCAAACTTTTATTTGGCTCATCAGGTTAATAGTATACCTAGTGTAAGGTTTAATCAATAGCTTTTTAATTTATGACAAGAAAAATAATTTGAGTAAGTCAGTACATTTTTTGTACATATTTACCTAAGAGACCATTTATAAAGTAATTCTTAACTTTGTAGGGTGCGTTAAAGCGCAGCGCAACGCACCGAAATCAACGGTGCGTTACGGCAAAAATATTTATTTTCGCTATCTTTAGTCACCTTGTGCCGTAACACACCCTACTTAATATTTTGTTTATAAATAGCCTCTAACCTATTTTAAAATTAGGGTTTTATCTGATGATTGTAGAACCTTTCTGAAAGAGCAATTATAATTAATTTCATTCCAGCAAAATCATTAACTTTTAGAGTTGTCAGGAAAAGAATTGTGACTCAAGAACACTCAGCAAAATGGTGGGCAGTATTTATATGTATTGCTTTTATCGAAGCAGTATTGCTCAGTCTGTTAATTTCTAGACAATCGACTCCACTACTATTTGTAGCAATCATTGCGATCGCATTTCTGTTGTTTCTCATTCCTCAGCTTGATGAGGTTATTGCATTGACTTTTGATAGAGGAAAGCTAGAAAGTAAGATAAATTCCATCGGGAAGAAAGTCTCTACAACTAAGGCAAGAACTGACAAGCTAGTTTTATTATCTATGTCAAAATCGATGTATGATACTCTCAAGAAACTTGCAGCAGGAAGCTTTAGTCCTTATCAAAGAAGTGATGTTCTAGAAAGAGAACTTTATCACCTTAAGGATATAGGGTATATAGAGGTAGGTAGAATTCGTGACATTCCGTATGAAGGTAATAATCTTTCAGAATATTTGAAAGTAACAGATTCTGGTAAGCAATTTATCGAACTTCGTAAGAGTGTAGAGGAAGAAAGTAAAGGTTAATGTGAACTTGATTTCGTTAAGCCAGGGAAATCTACACTTAATTTTCTTCTAGTGTGACGATGACAACTTATATGTGGTTTGAGTCATGTAACTCACACCTCAAAGAGCGAAAAATTGCTTAACTACAGCACGAAATCCTGGCAATACAGGACTCGTTCATTAGACTTCTTGCATGAATAGGACTAAGTATATAGCGGTTTTGGTGTTGTATGAAATATAGCTGTTGTGGGGTGGGCATCTTGCCCGCCCTAATCTAGATGACAGGTGAGGACACCTGTCCCACAAGAAAATTAGAACTACAATGTATTGAATTGAGAACCGCTATGATTTGATTCGCGCAAGAGCTCTTAGCGCGTTCGCGAAGCGGGCACTCCGTGCGATCGCCTCAGGCAGCTCTTCTGGAGCATCGCGCCTCACAATCCAAAATGCGTTACCCTAGGATATGTAGTGCTGCAAATCACAAGTGTATAAAAGTAAAATTACCTACGTTTTCTTTACACTGACCTTACTCATTATCCTTAGCTGGACAACGATCGCAAAGCTACCAAACAGATTGACTTGCCAGCAATCAAATGTTATTCGAGCAACAGGTGAAAGACACTATATACATCCCGAGAAAATTGTGATTGAGCCTTGGCGGGGTGAACATCACGTTTATGCGATTTTCATGATTCCTGGTGGGTATCTCAATGATAAGTTATTTACAGTCACAATAAAAGGCGTTGGCAGTTTCTGCGGAGAACTTGATTTTGGTGGCACTACCGTTGCCTATGGCGTTACTGCCAAACCAGGACATTACCTGATGAAAGCATTATTCCTTAGTCGGGCTGCTGTTTGGCTCATTGCTCAAGGAAAGGGAGATGAGTTAAAGCAGCCAGCTAACTGGAGACTGGGTTATGGAAAGCTAGAAGAAAAATCTCGTACCAATTAACCCACTTTCCCGCGTTTCACAAACCCATGACTGCACGATAATGAGCTTCAATTTCAGCAACAGTCCCAGACTTGCGCTTTGTATGCCATTGACTGTGATTGAATAGTTGTTGCCGCAACTCATCCACATTAATAGTAGTCACTTTACCATCAGCGACTACCTGCTTGCCATTCACCCACGCACTGTGTACAACATTGCTGGGACGACCGAGAATTAATAAACCGATGGGGTCTGTACGCGGTAACAGTGATAAGCTGGTGAGGTCATACATCACCAAATCGGCTTTTTTACCAACGGTGAGAGAACCGAGTTTATCTGCCATGTTTAATCCCTTTGCACCACCCAAAGATGCCATCTCCACCGCTTGACGAGGTGTAATCCAATGCTGATAATCTAAATCAGTGACGTTGTGCAGCAGTGAACCGATTTTGATGGCTTCTAGTAAGTCTTGCGAGTCATTGCTCGATGCGCCATCACAACCAAAAGTCACGTTGACTCCAGCTTGAGAATATTTCAAAATAGGAGCAATGCCACTACCCAAACGCAAGTTACTTAAGGGGTTGTGGACAACTGTCGATTTGGTTTCGGCTAGGATGGCAATATCGGTGTCACTCAAGTGGACGCAATGAGCAAGGGACGTGCGATCGCTCAAATAACCAATACGCTTCAAATGTTCAACCGCACTACACCCGTATTTTTCTTGCGCTAATTTTTCTTGCGCTTTGGTTTCAAGTAGGTGAGAGTGACGGCAAAGATTATACTTATTGCTTAACTCACTACACCCCTCAAACAAGGCATCAGAACACAATTGTATTCCCGTAGGCGCAACTAAAATACTTATACCCTCATCCGGGCGATGAAACTGTCTGACTGCTTCTTCTATCAAATCCAGTGTAGCCTGTGTTGAGCGAAAATAAGGCTCGTGATTTTGCTCGGTTTCTCCAGATGGTATCCCAGCGGTGAGGGATTCATCTTGAATCAGGGGGGAGACAAAGGCGCGAATGCCAACTTCTTTATAAGCGCGAACGGCGGTAGCAATTGTTTCTAATTCTTTGCCTGGAATAAGGACGAGATGATCTACGACACTTGTACCACCAGTCAGTAGGGTTTCTACTGCCGTTCCCAAAGCACTTAGGTAAACTTTTTCTGTATCGAGGGGGACAAAGTCGTAAAGTTCAGCTAGCCATAATTCTAATGGAAAAGGTGGGATCGCTCCTCGTTGCCACATTTCCGAGGAGTGGGTGTGGGCGTTGAAAAATCCTGGTAGGAGGAGTTTATTTTCACCGTTAATTGCTGTACCGACAACCTCCAAGCTGGGTGCAATAGCGGCGATCGCCCCGTCTACAACCTGCACATCCACGGTTGCATAATCATCAACAGTCGCAATCAAAACATTTTGGATAGTAAAGTTCACGATTTTAACCTTGATTAAGTAATGAAACGTTCAGGAGATTTTCAAGCTACAAAATAAAGAATGGTGTTGGGTATTGGAATCTTATGAATCTACCTCTTCGGAATTTAGGAATTGCACCAAACGCATGGGCAGTCAACCATACGTTTGCAGATATCACTCGTCCTCCCCAGACCCCACAACCCGTTATCTTATCAACAGAAACCAAAACTCTGCGCCTTGACTTGGCAAAAGCTGCCATCCTCGTTATTGATATGCAAAACGACTTCTGCCATCCCGATGGCTGGTTGGCGCATATCGGCGTGGATGTCACCCCAGCGCGAAAACCCATTGAACCTTTACAAAACTTATTACCTCTACTTCGCGAGAAGGGTGTCCCCGTAATCTGGATTAATTGGGGAAACCGTCCCGACTTACTCAATATTAGTGCTAGTGTGCTTCACGTCTACAACCCCACAGGTGAAGGCGTCGGCTTGGGTGATCCACTGCCCAGTAACGGTGCTAGAGTACTTATGGCGGGTAGTTGGGCTGCGGCGGTGGTAGATGAACTCGAACAATTACCCCAAGATATTCGTGTGGATAAGTACCGCATGAGTGGTTTCTGGGATACGCCCCTAGATAGTATCCTGCGGAACCTGGGAAGGACGACACTATTTTTTACAGGTGTCAATGCTGACCAATGTGTGATGGCTTCGTTGCAAGATGCTAACTTCTTGGGATATGACTGCTTGTTAGTCAAAGATTGTACCGCCACAACTTCTCCTGATTATTGTTGGCTGGCGACACTCTACAACGTCAAGCAGTGCTTTGGCTTTGTCACCGACTCCCAAGCGATTTCAGTAGCACTTCAACAAAGTGCTGAGTAGTCCTGTTTGTTAGTTACTATTTAATCATGCAACAAACAATTGACACCTCAAAACTCAGGACTCGCAACTTAGAACTTTTATAAATAAGACATATAAGGAGATAAATAATGCGTACCACTAGTTGTGTAATTCCCGTTGTCAAGTCTCCTAAAGATTACCAAGCATATCGTATCAGTCCCGATGACACAAATCGCTTGGCAATTATCTTCGATACTGCAAGTGCAAATACTTCTTTGACTTGTTGCGTAGAAATTTTTGATGTTGATGGCAAAACACCGCCAAACCGTCATCAATGGGCGGTAGAAATGTTTTTTGTCCTTAAAGGAGAAGGAACCGCAATTTGTGACGGCAAAAGTGTGCCAATTAAAGCCGGAGATAGTTTGTTAGTCCCTCCTACTGGCACTCATATGGTTAAAAATACTGGTTCTAGTCGGTTATATACGCTGACTTTTATGGTTCCTAATGAAGATTTTTCGGAATTAATTCGTAGTGGTATACCAGTGGAGTTGGATGAGGAAGATATGGCGGTGTTGGGGAGAGTGGATCGGTTAATGCCGTATTGAGAAGATTAAAAAACCACAGATGGACACAGATGGACACAGATGTTTTTCTTATCTGTGTTTTTATTTTTTGTATGAGTGGAGTTGGTTCAGGAAGATATGATGGCGTTGCGGAGAGTGGATCGGTTAATGCCGTATTGAAAAGATTAAAAAACCACAGATGGACACAGATGGACACAGATGTTTTTCTTATCTATCTGTGTTTTTATTTTTTGTATCAGTGGAGTTGGAGCAGGAAGATAGGTTGGCGTTGCGGAGAGTGGATCGGTTAATGCCGTATTGAAAAGATTAAAAAACCACAGATGGACACAGATGGACACAGATGTTTTTCTTATCTATCTGTGTTTTTATTTTTTGTATCAGTGGAGTTGGAGCAGGAAGATAGGTTGGCGTTGCGGAGAGTGGATCGGTTAATGCCGTATTGAAAAGATTAAAAAACCACAGATGGACACAGATGTTTTTCTTATCTGTCTGTATCTGGGTTTATCTGTGTTTTTATTTATTGTATAATCCGCTTAACTTCAACTTTAGGATTACCAAAGTTCATAAGTAAACAAAGTTTGAGTCGAGCAGCTTTTAAGTAGCTAAGACACTGGGCAAAGTGGATTGACTCTAAAGTCTTGACTGCTTTAAGTTCTACCAGTACACAATCCTCTACTAGCAAATCAGCAAAATATTCTCCAACTATAATGCCATCATATAGTACTTCTATCCTGTACTGTTGTTTTACCCGCAAACCAGCTTTTCGCAACTCATGAGCAAATGCATTTTCATACACCTTTTCCAAAAATCCAGCACCCAAAACATTACTCACTTTATACGCACATCCAAGAATTTTCTGCGTAAGTTTATCAAAATCATCTGTGTCCATCTGTGTCCATCTGTGGTTTAATTAATTCCTGGATCATAACCATGCTAAAAATCCATATACGCAGATCCAAGAATTTTCTGCGTAAATCTATCAATATCATCTGTGTCCATCTGTGTCCATCTGTGGTTTAATTAATTCCTCGATCATAACCATGCTCAAAGTTCATCCCAAACAAACGGCATCCATGCTGACACGTGATGGTGTACGATTGGATGCAGACATCTACCGCCCCGATGCTGAAGGCAAATTTCCCGTGTTATTAATGCGACAACCCTATGGTAGGGCGATCGCATCTACTGTTGTTTACGCCCATCCTAGTTGGTATGCTGCTCACGGCTACATCGTAGTTATTCAAGATGTCCGGGGACGCGGTACATCACAAGGAGAATTCAAACTCTTTGCCCACGAAATTGAAGATGGAGAATATACAGTAAAGTGGGCAGCAAATCTACCAGGAAGTAATGGCAATGTGGGGATGTATGGCTTTTCCTATCAAGGAATGACTCAACTATATGCTGCTGCTGCCAAACCAAGCGCCCTAAAAACAATTTGCCCCGCTATGATTGGCTATGATTTGTATACAGATTGGGCTTATGAAGGAGGCGCTTTCTGCTTACAAAGTAATCTCGCTTGGGCAATTCAATTAGCTACAGAAACAGCCCGCATAAGAAAAGATGAAAAGGCTTATCAAGCGTTGTTTGCTGCTTCTCACAATCTGCCTTTGCATGATCCAATTCCCACTGATCCAGAAATCTTGAAGAATTTTGCCCCAGACTCGTTTTATCACGAATGGTTGGCACATTCTCAACCCGATAAATATTGGGAAAAACTTTCCCCCAAAAGACACCTCAAAAATGTTGATTTGCCCATGTTCCACATTGGGGGATGGTTTGATACGTACCTGCGCGGCACTCTAAATTTATATAAGGATATGGCGGCAAGAAGCGCATACCGACAACAACTTTTAGTCGGACCTTGGGCACATTTGCCTTGGAATCGCAAAGTGGGTGCGGTTGACTTTGGTGTCAACGCGGGGAGTCCTGTAGATAGGATGCAATTATGCTGGTTTGACCAGTTCCTTAAAGGTGTGGATACAGGATTACTGAATGAGTTGCCTATCTCGCTATTCGAGATGGGAAGTAATTTATGGCAACGTTTTCCCACTTTATTTAAATTAAACGGGCGATCTGCTGAAAGCAGCAGCGCTTCGCTATCGTATTTTTTGTCAACCACTGGACTTGCTAGTATCAGCGAAGGCGAAGGCATTCTCACCACAACTTGTCCGGAAACTTCCACCGATGACGTATTAGTTCATGACCCTTGGCGACCCGTTCCATCATTAGGTGGTCATGCTGGAATTCCTGCCGGTTGTTTTGACAGAACGCATATCGATTGCCGTTCAGATGTTTTAACTTATACGACTGAACCCTTAGAAACAGATCTGTCTTTGGCGGGTGATGTTGTAGTTGAAGTCTATTGTATGTCCGACAAACCCAGTTATGATTTATGTGCAGTGCTGTCAGAGGTTTACCCTGATGGACGAGCCTACAATTTAACCCAAGGTTATCTTCGTTGCTCAGACGGAACTCATCGCATCAAAAGAACAATTCAATTGCAGCCAACTTGTGTGAAAATTCCTATAGGTCATGCCTTCCGTTTGAGTTTGAGTGCAGCGTGTTTCCCCGCTTATGCCATGAATCCTGGAAATAATTCAGCGTTCGGTATAGATGCTGAAATAATCACATTGATGGTGAGTTGCGGCGGTGAGAGTTCATCGCAAATTTTATTACCTGTCGTACCATCATCTTGATTCATCTGCGCGGAAGGGTGGGTGTTTTTTTGGACTGAAGTTAAAAAATTGCTGAACATCTCATGACACAAGACTTTGGGCAGTTCTTAACCAATTTATCATCCGCGCAATCTCTCAAAAGCTTGCCAATTCAAGGTTTTTGCTTGTATGATGTAGAAGAAATTTTGAGACTTGTGCCTGAAAACGGTATTTTTTTACCCATCCGCGCAACTGAACCTAGAAAAGTAAATATAGTAAGCATTTCTGGTGCCTGCAGTTACAATTACCACGAATCCCTATTAGGGATTGAAACACCTTCCGCTTGTAGTTAGTGCAACACAACGCTTTGTTACAATTACCACGAATCCCTATTAGGGATTGAAACTCCTGCTTCTAAGTTCTCAAAAAACTCCCGGTTAAGTTACAATTACCACGAATCCCTATTAGGGATTGAAACGCGTAAATGACATCACTATCAACCCAGCAACCGCCACAATGTTACAATTACCACGAATCCCTATTAGGGATTGAAACATGATGCAAGCGATCGTACCGACAGAAGTTCAAAAGTTACAATTACTACGAATCCCTATTAGGGATTGAAACCAGAAATTCTGTGTCGATGGTCGCTAATCCCGTAGGTTACAATTACCACGAATCCCTATTAGGGATTGAAACTTAGTTGACGATGACGAGCAGAAATATCTCTCACGTTACAATTACCACGAATCCCTATTAGGGATTGAAACAGTTGCGATCGCACCTCGTGAATTGGATAAACCCAGTTACAATTACCACGAATCCCTATTAGGGATTGAAACTTTACTTTGGGCAACGGGTCGGGCAACTTTCTCACGTTACAATTACCACGAATCCCTATTAGGGATTGAAACGTTGGGGATTTGTGTAGGGGTAGTGGGTGCGGGTGTTACAAGTTCCACGAATCCCTATTAGGGATTGAAACGACGATCCTAGTAGAATATCTTCAATTTGCTGGGGTTACAATTTCCACGAATCCCTATTAGGGATTGAAACTCCTTTTAATGATAGTAATGATAGATGCATCCCGTAGTTACAATTTCTCCGAATCGCTATTAGGGATTGAAACGCTTCAGATGAAGCAGGAACTTGGCGGTGGAGCGATCGCAGTTACAATTTCTCCGAATCCCTATTAGGGATTGAAACATTGCAAGAATGTTGTTTTGTACGCGTATTCCTGAGTTACAATTTCTCCGAATCCCTATTAGGGATTGAAACGCCAAAAATTGTGTTTTGCCTGTGCCTTTAGCGGATTTGGTTACTTGCAGATTCTCAATTGTGAGATATAGTTCTTCATCAGCTCGGAGTATCGCTAGTTGCTAGTGCTATTTTTAACTTGCAGATTTTCAATTGTGAGATATAGTTCTTCATCGGCCATTTGACTGTCGTAATCGATGTTAATTTGGGTTGGGTAGCCGAGTGTAGAATTGTACTGCACAGTCAGGCTGGATGCTTTGTTGGCGATCGCATCGTTAATCACATCAAAAAGCCTGGGTATTGTATCATATTTTTGGAAGAGTTCTGGGTTAACTGGTTGACCAGTGGCAACAGAAGTGACAGAAGCCGTTCTGCCGTTACGCACTTTAATGATGACTGGTCCTCTAGCTTCGGTTGTACAGAAGCAACTCCTAGTTAGTGTATAGCGGTAGTTCGAGATATTTTGCTGATTCCACAACTGTTGATTAATCTTTAATTGTCCTAAATTTGAGTCAGCACTCTGTGATGATTGTGCTACCTGTATGGGAGATTTCGACATTATTGGTGTGTTCAAACCTAGAGACATTACTAAACCCGCACCAATAACAATAGGCAAGCGCAACTTTATCCATTGAATTTTCAAGGTTTTGAGCATTTGGCAAACTCCTCGGGGTTCTCGCCCTCGCTTTGTGCTTTATGAGACACTTACAAAATTAGGGTTTAATAATTTGTTTGTCAAGTTAGCTTTGCAACTCTATACGCGCTTTTTGTACTGCCAAAGGTTCAAATTTACACAAATTACTATCAGAAATTCTAACTACGTAGATTGTACGTACTTTGTAATCACAAAAAACAAATCCCGAAAAGTGCATACATCGGGAAAACCTAGGGTACCAGGCTGCATACTAAGCCTGTCTTGCCATTGGTCAGGAAAATCAGATTTACCTTCGCGGCGAATACCATGACCAACATATAGGTTTTTTGAGTCAGGATAGTATTTACCATAATAACTATTATACAGCGAGAGTGAGCGTTCTTCCTCCCGGTCAAGGAACATAATCATGAAGGCATAATGTGTATCCGGTTCTAATCTTAATCGCTCACCTTTAAGCTGCCATTTCATGTATTGGTCTTTTTTAAGGTCGTTTGGTAGTTGACCTGTTGCATAATACATAGATTGATACGATTCACCTTCGAGGTAATCGTCGAGTTCTGGAGACGTCTGTCGGTCAAATTTACCGACGAAACCAGGAGTCCCGTGGTTGTTCAAATGCGGTTCACCCGTGACTTTGAAAAACTCAATACCTACCCTAGCACCGGGAGTATTTCGCTCAACTTCATTTGGTCCCACGCGCAGGTAAACAGCATCGACTGTAAAACCTTTGTCATCAGTGAGGAAAGTTTGCCCGAGATCGCGATCGCGTTGCTGATAAGTTTCACCGTAAACGGTTCGGTTTCCAAAAACGGTTCTGCTGTTGGCAGGATACTTGTTATCCTCAATTATTTTATTCTTTTCCAAACGAATGCTTGTGGCTCCACCTGGATCTCCCTCTAAGTAGTGAATCATCACAGAGGAATTGGTGGCAGGATTTGGTACAAATGAACTCTCATCCGATGAAGAGATGACAACTTGTCCCTGCACGACTCCAGATTGCCCAAAACTGGGTAATCTAAACCCTAAAATGAGAATGGTCAGCAGAAATATTGTGAAAAATTTCATTGTATAAATACTACTATGATCCGAGAAGCGCAAAGCCTTACAGGTGTAAAAAAGTTGCGTTGCTTCAGGGATTTTACCTTATTTTGCTCCTTTAGACTTTATCCTTTAAATGACCAAACTCATTGAATACGAACAAGCCAGTGACGAAGTACGTGTGGTATACGATGACATCCGCGCCACTCGTAAGACTGACTATATCAACAATTTCTGGAAAGCCATAGCCAATCATCCTCCTACCCTACAGCGAACATGGGAGACGGTGAAACAAGTGATGACTAGCCCTGGCGAACTCGATCCGCTGATGCGCGAGCTGATTTACATTGCTGTAAGTGTAACGAATGGCTGCGAATACTGCATCGCCTCGCATACAGCAGGGGCTTATGCCAAAGGTATGAGCGATGCTATGTTCGGCGAACTGATGGGAATTATTGCTACGGCAAATACAACCAATCGCCTCGCTAACGGCTATCAAATTCCAGTAGACGAGCAATTCAAGAGCTAGGAGCTTAGATTCCCGACTTCTTTTAAGAAGTCGGGAATCTTGTTGTTGTATAATCAAAAAGGATTTTGAAGAAAAGTAAATTTCATCAATAATATCTATATTAATAAAGAAAAAAACTCCCGATTTTAGTAGGATATCGGGAGGGCTAAGTGAGTGAGTTCTGGCCACGATTGGAAATGTGGTGTTTTATAAATGTGGTGTTTTCTGTCTGATGTTAAACACTAAATTCTGAATATTTACTAACTTGGCTGTTGAAGAGTAAGTCACTTAAAAAAGAACGTGCGTATTCTAAAGGAAGATGCCTGGGCTTACCCTGAAATACAATTTGGTACTCATTGCTGTCTGGACCATCGCCATATCCAGAAATAAGCTTGCGGTGAAAAGCTTCCTCAGCAAGATGTTCAACTTCTTTTTTGAGATCAGCTTTTACGCTACTCATACTTGCCGTCTCCTTAATTCTTTCTGACGTTTACTATTTATAAAATTTACTAGTGTCTAATTGCACCTTTCAAAGGTTATATATTTTAGCTATAGCAGTTCTATTTAATTCGTGAATTCACCTGCAATTTAAATTATTGACACACAGCACTTAGTATAGAGACGTGACTATACCTTTAGATAGCTGAAAATATTTGGCAATATGGGTAAAATTAGCAGGCGTAAGCGTTGCAATTGATGCTTAAGTAAACCGCAAAACATAGGTGTAGCTTAGGGTTGAGCGATCGCTTGCCAAACGATACTTAACTAAATAGACAGTAAATACGTCTGGGGAAACACAAGTACACGTCACGGTAGTTGCTACCCTACAAGAAGTCGCCCTTTGGGCGTCTACAACGGAAAAACCCGAAAGGGTGCACTACCTCAAGATTCCAGGGTGTTTAGCCGAAGGTCTAGAATCAATGGTTCAAGATAGAATCACCGATGCGGTTCGCATTAACGCAAGAAAAACTGATGCATTCGATGTTTTCAAATTTAAGCATTACATCGGACCAAATCCCTATTTGGATATAGGGGCGCTAGTATTTGATTTTGCTGTGACTGGAAATGGCAGACCTCTGCCGATTGAGGATTACGTCGAAATAATTGGCGATCGCTACCCACAGCTGCGCGACGAAACATACGATTCCTATGCTCATTTGTTTACCCGCACTCTGTCAGAAGTAGGTAAGCTGGATATGGGTTTGCACCTCGACCGTTGGAGTATCAAACCATATGAAAATTATGCAACCTGTGCTGTACAATCGCTTCACGAACGTACGACTCGAGGTGTACTTTACTTCGTCTGGGATTGGTTTGAAGCCATAACCCAAGATGAAGACATTAGCTTTGAGGAGCAAGTTTCGACGCTTCAAAGTAAATTCCGGCAATCTGTCTACGGTGGTCCCACAGTTTACGCCTTATTGCGAACATCTCACAAAAAAGGTATTCCCACCTTCTATCTGTGGGAAGAAGGACTGACGCAATACGGCTACGGAAAAAAACAAGTGCGCGGTGTCGCGACGACATTTGACTCTGATAGTCATCTAGATTCCGAATTAACCACCCGCAAGGATGACTGCAAGGCATTTTTAAGAACTTTGGGCTTCCCAGTGCCAAAAGGTGATATTGTCCTCACGGAAAGAGAAGCCGTTGCAGTTGCAAGAGAAATTGGTTACCCAGTCGCAGTCAAGCCTGTAGTCGGTCATAAAGGAATTGGAGTGACGGCTGAAGTGCGAGATGACGAGGAAGTCGAATCTGCTTTTGATCGGGCGGTTAAAGCAATTCCAGAAAACGAGTCAACACGCGTCATCGTTGAGAAAAGCATTGCTGGGGCAGATTTTCGCTTGTTGTGTGTCAACGGCAAATTTGTCGCCGCCACTGAACGGCGTCCTGCATGGGTTGTAGGTGACGGGTACTCAACTATTGACGAGTTAATCCGAAAGGAAAACCGAAAACCCGGACGATGGGATACGCCTACCTCAGCAATGAGCAAAATTCAGTGCGACGAGGCGATGGAACAATACCTTGAACAACAGCGCTTGTCATTGGACAGCGTACTTGAGCAAGAGCAAAAGGTTTATCTTCGCAAAGTCGCCAACCTTTCGGCTGGAGGTGTGAGCATTGATGCTACCCGCACCGTTCACCCCGACAATATTATCTTGGCGCAAGACATTGCTCAGCACTTCCGCCTTGTTTGCCTCGGTATTGATGTCATTGCCCGAAATCTGAGCGAATCTTGGAAGTCAGGCGACTTTTCCATTTTGGAAATCAACGCCGCACCTGGTATTTTAATGCATCTTAACCCTGCTATTGGTGAAAGCGTTGATGTGCCTTCGCATATCCTGGAAACTTTCTTTAAGTCGGGTACAGATGCCAGAATACCAATCCTCACCTTCAACCACGTCTCAGTTCACGACCTCCAAGAAACAATTGACCACATTCTTTTGCAACATCCTGACTGGACAATAGGCGCTGTCTGTCGTGACGCTATTTTCATTAATCGCTCCGAAAAAATCTTGAGTAAAGATTACAACAGTAACCTCCAAACTCTACTGCGTAATCCCAAACTTGATTTGCTGATTGCTGAATACGACGAAGACGTCTTGGAAAAAGAGGGAATGTTTTACTTTGGAAGTAACATGGTCGTTTTAGACAATCCTTCTGAAACTGAGATGATCTTGGGGCGGGACGTTTTTGATGACTCAACTGTTGTTATTAGAAATGGAGACAATATTTCCATTAGACGCCAAGGTTTGATTGAGCAGTATACTCTTGGAGCAGATGAACCATTTACACGGGTTTATTTGAAAGAAATCGGCACCATTTTGTAAGGTCAATCATTCCAATGGAGTTCAAACTAACGGTGCCATGCAGTGCAGTTAGTTTGAACTTCATCTTTCACCGTTATTGTGACAGTAGATAGCGCGGCTGTTCATACCAGCCATGTGACCAAAACCCACTGTCAACCCAAAAAACCAAGCCAGCAGAAAAGTCCACCTACGTGGACTTTATTTGTGTAGTAGCGATTTATAATCGCCCAATTATTTTCAAATTTCTTATAAATGATTTAGCGTTGCTATACAAAGTTTTGATGGGAGCACATTTGCTCATGTTGGAACCATTTTTCTGACATAGCAAAATCCAATCCCCATTACTTATGATTGGTGCATGACTCGTGCATCAGTTCAAAATGCTGGCATTTATTTAATCTTGTTCGATGAAAATGATTTGCGTAAGTCCTGTCCTCTACAAGTCAGGGTTCTCTCGTTGAGCGGCAACCCCATGCCTAAAAGGCAGGGGCTTGCTGATTGACTCACCTGACCAGACTGCTCGTTTAAGGCAAGAGTTTAAGACCCACTTCAGAATGCTTGCTAGTTCTGAACCCTGGAACCGAACGATTAAACAGGCTTACGGAGAATAAACCAGTGTCGTTCGGAAAGTACCGACCTTAAACAATGTCGTTCGCGCAGCGTCTCCCCTTGGGAGAAGCAAACATTACCTGTAAAAAGGATGCAGCAATGCAAAATTATGTTTTTGTTATTGACCAAAACAAGCAACCTCTTAACCCGATTCCTCCAGCACGAGCTAGAGAACTGTTAACAAAACAAAAAGCCGCAGTGTTCAGAATGTATCCGTTTACTCTGATACTCAAACACGTAGTTGACAACCTAGCACCAAGACCACTAGTGATCAAGCTTGACCCCGGTAGTCGATTCACGGGTATTGCGGTTCTTGATCAGGATAAGGTTATTTGGGCGGCTGAGTTAGAACATAGAGGGTGGCAAATTAAGGATTTTTTGGAATCAAGACGTTCATTGCGTCGCAGTCGCAGGAATCGCAAAACTCGCTATCGTCAACCGCGTTTTGATAACCGTAAACGTCCACAAGGGTGGTTACCTCCATCTTTAATGCATCGTGTTCTTACGGTTGAGACTTGGGTAAAGCGGCTTTGTTTGTACTCTCCCATTATTCAAATAGCGATGGAATTAGTCAAGTTTGACACTCACAAAATGCAAAACCCAGAGGTTGATGGTGTTGAATATCAGCAGGGCGAACTCGCTGGGTATGAGGTGCGGGAATATCTTCTACAGAAGTGGGGGCGTAAA
This sequence comes from Scytonema sp. PCC 10023, assembly GCF_963920835.1. Classification (NCBI taxonomy): domain Bacteria; kingdom Bacillati; phylum Cyanobacteriota; class Cyanophyceae; order Nostocales; family Scytonemataceae; genus Scytonema; species Scytonema sp. PCC 10023. Next base: position 126,829 of record NZ_CAWUDP010000002.1, on the reverse strand, counting down.
TGTGCGTACTGCGATAAAGAAAATGCACCACTCCAGGTTGAACATATTCACCCAAGGTCAAAAGGCGGTAGCAATCGCGTCAGCAACTTAACTCTTAGTTGTGAGCGGTGCAACGCGAAGAAAGGAGTCAAACTTGTTGATGAATTCCTTAAAAAAGATCCTGTTCGGCTAGAAAGAATTAAGCGGGAAGCCAAGCAACCACTAAAAGATGCTGCGGCGGTCAATGCAACTCGTTGGGAATTGTTTCGCACATTGAAGAATATTTTGCCTACAACTACTGGAACGGGCGGACAAACAAAGTTTAACCGCACTCGCTCATGCTTGGAAAAGCAACACTGGATTGATGCGGCTTGTGTTGGGAATATCGAAACAATTAAGTTACTAACCCAACAACCATTACGCATTAAGTGTACTGGTTGGGGAACCCGTCAAATGTGTGGTACTGACCGTTACGGTTTCCCAACTCGTCATCGTGAACGCAAACAAGTTCATTTTGGTTTCAAAACTGGCGACATTATTAAAGCTGTTGTACTTTCCGGGAAGAAAGTTGGGGAATACGTTGGTCGGGTATTATGCCGCAAAACTGGCAGTTTTGATATTGTCACTAAAGCAGGTCGTATTGCGGGTATTAGTTACAGATTTTGCACACCAATTCAACAAAAAGATGGTTACTCTTATGGTTTTTAAGATATCTGGACGGCGAATAAATTCGCCTGTTTGCTCCTGGCAGCCATGTTTAGAAAACAGGGGCTTCCGCCACGAGGAGGTTCGGTGATTTTTGTCTTGTGGGTATTGGTAAGCGATCGCTCAAAATCCTATCTAACCTTGTTGACAATGTCCAGCAAACCATTCCGCAACAGGTGCAAAATGTGAACTAAAATAAGCAGCAAATTCCTACAGCTAAACATTACAAGGAGTCCAAATCATGTCTTTTTTTCCGATTGCTGATATTTCTGAATTTTTCTCTACCATTAATCAAGAGCTTAAGGAAGATTTAAATTCAAACCTTCCTGAAAGAAAGACCTCAGCCCTCAATCGTCTTCGCGAGTTACTCCCTAGCATTTTTGACCTTTCTTACATTAAGCATGCGATCGTGCCTTCTTTGGTTACAAGTGTTTATCAAGGAGAACGGCTATCTCTTCCGATGCTTGATGAGGAAAGATTCAACAAGGAGAACGCCCTACCCTATTACTTTTGGGGACTATTATATGACAACTGGGAACCGAATAAGGAAGAGGATGGGCTGTCGGTATTTATCCAAGGTTATGAAAACCGTGGCGACGATAATCGTAGAAAAAGGATTTACTATTCAGCTCTTACCCCAGATTTATATCGCCCCATGTATGGGGACAAGGTAGTTAAATTTTTTGATCAGCTCTTTGACGAAAAGAACGCTGGTAAACCCTTGATGCGTCAGTACCTAGATAACTATTTCGACCTGTACTGGGATCTACACCTTGGTGTCAAGGGCGATGCGATTCCGCCAGAGGTTCGGGAGATAGGGGAAAGTTTCAACACTGTCTTAGCCTATCGGGACCCAACCATGGAAATTGTCTACAAAAATTATATGAAGGTGCGTGATCTGCGCAACTTCTTGAAAGAGTGGATTGATCAAAGAGTCGAAGACGTGATCAGGAGAAATGTAGCAGATCCCCAGAAGACGTTCGTGTACTACTGGATCAAGAATGGTGAAGAGGGAGAGGATTTCAGGCGCAAAGATGTTGTTTTCGAGTGCTTCCATAATTTTGTTGCCTTGAGTCAGTGGGGCAATACTATCTACAACATCATCTCTAAACTCAGCAAGAACACAGGAGACTCCAACATCCGCGCATGGTTTAAAAAGACGATGGAAAGTGATTATGACCAGGCGAACGGTTCCCCTTTTACTCCCCTCGACCGATTTATGATGGAGTTATTTCGCACGATTTCGCCAAACGGTGGCAGCGTCTCTGCTGTTCAAGAAGTCAGAGAACCACTATACGATAGATACGGCTACGTTATAAGCCCTCATAAAGCGACCAGTGAAGACCCACGACACTGGGAGAACCCAACGGAATTCAATCCCGATCGCTACAAAGATGCACCCACCAGCGACCAAATTGACTCAGCCAAATCTAAAGAAATCGGATTTGCCCGATGTCCCTTCCACAAAGAGACATTCAAGGTGAAGGACGGTAGAAATGCCGAACTAACCAATAGTGCATTTGGCACCGTTTACGGCATTGTCGATGACAAAGCATATCCTGTATGTGACTATGCTGGCTACGCGCCTTTCGGTTTTGGATACCGTCGTTGCCCTGGCGAGTTGTTCACAATTGAGGTGTTGAAAGATTTCTTAACAAAGGTGTGGAACTCCAAAATCGAGTTCGAGAAACTCGACCTACAAGACCCGCAAAAGCTTCCCATAGGACCAACAGCAGTTATTGATGACAATATTGGATTCACTAAGTCGATGTCATGAGCCACACCAGCTCCTTCTAGGATGTTGTTGGTGTAGAAACAAACTTCGATTTGTAGGGTAGGCAATGTTATCATTCCTCACCTGAAATCTTGCAAGAGTTGCAACAGTGAGTCGCCAGAGGCTCCAAACCCTCGTTACCAGGTTGAACCTGGTAACGAGATATTAGAGCCAGAGGCTCTTGTTGGGTGCAAGATCTGAGTCACCGCTTCTAAAAATCTATGCATATCTACCTACAAGTCGGCAAATCTGTACAGATGGAACTTGGCGGTTTATGTTCTGCCTATATCAAGCGTCAAGAGACTTACCGATTGCTCAGTTTGACCTGATACTCCCAGTTAGAGACCATCAAAAATGACGGAGGACTTAACATATTGATTTTTTAATAATTAGTTTGTGCCAAGTGTTTCATGGTTTTCACACCAAGTAAGCTTTTGCATCCCGCACTAATCAGGCGTTAGTTTATTATACAATGAGAAATGCGCTTTTTCCGCAAGAATCTAGGCAATAATCCAGATATCTGCTTAGATTTGCACCTAGATTATTGAGCAGCAGCTAACCCTACGTTGAATTTGTCATTGCGAGGAACGAAGGAAGCCATCCCAAAAGTTATTGCCAAACAAACACTTTGGCTTCGTATGGTCCTATGTCAGTTATAATGCCATCGTCGCCAGCTTCCACATCATAATTAGCTGTCCACTCGTGCCATGTACCACCACTAGGGAAGTTCGGAACGTGATAGCCAGCAAGGAAATTTTCTGAGAAATTCGCCACAACCACAACACGAGAACCTTCATCATTCCATCGGCTGTAAGCAAACACTTTTGCCTCTGGATTTTCGTGGATGAAGTCAATATTTTCTGTGTAAAGGGCATGATTTTGTTTACGCAGGCTAATTAAGCCTTTGTAGTATTCAAATAAGCCGCGATTTAGGTCATTGCCTAGCAATCCCCATTCAATTTTTGATGACTCTTGTGTTTTTGGCTTGTACTCGCCAAACTCTTGTCCCATCCAAATCAAAGGCACACCAACGGTTGTCATCAGAATAGCAACTCCCAACCGAATGCGCCTAAAAGCTTCTTCGTCAAAAATCTCGCGGTTCCCCAGTTCCACCATTAGGCGATCGTGGTCGTGGTTTGTTAAGTAATTTATAACATTCGTAGCACCCATGAAGCCTTGGCGCTTAGCGTCGATGACATCTTTAAGTTGCTCTAAATCAAAGGTGTCACCGCATAGGTGTGGCACAATTGTATGCAGAAAACTGTCGTGCCAGCATCCATCCATCGGTCCATCTGCATTGGTGATACTGGAAGTTTCAGGAATGTGTTCAGCAATATTGTAAAAAGGCTTCATGCTAGCAGTTTTTTTAGCTTCTTGCACAATCCAGTGCATGAAGTCGTAGTTAGCAATTTGCCGCGCTGCATCGTAGCGAATGCCGTCAACGTGATATTCTTGAATCCAAAAACGTACCGTATCACCAATAAATCTACGCGCAGGATAGGTCTCTAATTTTTCATCGTAGAATTCATAATTAAATTCAGGTCCCCAGCTATTATCAGGGTCACGGGGAGAGTGATGATACCAATAATCGTGGTCAATTTGTGTTAATGGACTTGATGATTCTGAATGGTTATAAATACCGTCGATGATAACGCGAATTCCTCTGGCATGGCACTCATCAATTAAGTTTTTCAACTCTTCTGTAGAACCATAACTTGATTCTGTGGCAAAGAAGTGACGCGGGTTATAACCCCAACTATAATCGCCTGGGTATTCTTTGAGTGGCATCAACTCAATAGCGTTAATTCCCAGTTCAGTAAGGTAATCTAACTTTTCAACAACGTGCTTATACTTTCCTCGCGTGTAAGGGTCATCTTCACCACCAGAAAAGTCAGCAACGTGTAGTTCATAAATGACTAATTCGTGGTCTGCGGGTAGGGGTTTATCGTCATGTTGCCAAACATAGGTATCAACAATTCTTTCCCCGTCTTTTATCCGTACGATACCGTTATCATGTCCACTTGATTCATCAATATCAGTGGCGTAGGGATCTGTCACATCAACCCATTGATTTGGTTCAAAAAACCACGATTTTGATTGAACGCGGAATTTATATTGATAAACACCATCCTCTAATTCAACAGTTGTGCGAAAATAACCATCGTCACCTTTTTCCATGGGGATTTCTTCCCAATTGGAAAAAGAAGCAATTAATGCAGCGGCTTCGTTGTAGGGCGCAAATAAATTAAATTCAATTGGCTTTGCCATAGAAGTCTATCGAGATACAAGACGGTGATGTGCTAGCAAAAAAGCATAAAAAGATTGCTAACGGTGAAATGATTAATTGCTTTTAGCTATTAATCATTTAGAAATTAGCAATTCTTAAATTATTTATGCCAGATATCAACATTTTCCAATGACTAAATAAATTAGCCAATCACCCTATAGAAATAATAAAGTATTGTATACCTCTATCTTAAGGTTGAATTTTTATAAAAGCTGTATTCTAATTTTATTGCTTAATGAACTATAACTTTTAAAGTCTCTATATAATGAATAATGAACCGTAAATGTACGCAGCAAATATTAATAGCAAATCTCTATGAAGTTGAGCTTAAGGCTACGTGAACAACAAGATTCCCGACTTCTTAAAGAAGTCGGGAATCTCAGCATGCGCGATTTATGCCCTCGCGCAGGCACTTTCACACAAATGTGCGGAGGATTGCTATAACAGTGGTGCCGTACTTTCGGCTTTAACGCACCCTACAATTTCATGTTTAGTTTATTTTTAGTAAGATGAAAAATTTGACATAACATATATGTTCCATACTCTTAAAAGCTTGTTCATAAAGCTATAGAAAAATTGTTAGTGAGAAGTTAATAACTCCTCACTCGTGACTTTTCATTGATAACTGAAACTGGAATTCTCAGGATTGGCTGTTGTTTTTGTAACTAGCAACAGCTGCCCTAAGATGACCTTGGTATTTTGATAGGAGTTGTAAGCCCTCTTCTTTTTCCAACCCAGTCCAATGCATCAACAGTGCTAACTTTACCCATTTGCCACTACGTTCTAATAAGAAACCAGCGGCTTCTCGACTTAAACCTGTGAGGTCTTGTAAAATACGCAAAGCGCGATCGCGTAACTTTTGATTTGTTACCGCCACATCCACCATACGATTGCCATAAACTTTACCCAACTGCACCATTACACCCGTAGAAAGGATATTTAAGGCGAGTTTCGTCGCCGTACCAGCTTTTAGGCGAGTTGAACCAGCAAGTATTTCTGGTCCAGTCAACAGGCGAATATCAATATCAGCATCACAGGTGACTTGTTCAGCAGGGACACAGGCTATAAATATAGTAGTCGCACCCCGGCTACGAGCAGCACTCATTGCGCCGTGGACAAAAGGCGTTGTCCCCCCTGCTGTAATCCCAACGACGACATCAAGTTGCGTGACTTGTCGTTGAGCGATCGCCGCTTCACCATCTTCGGCGTTGTCTTCCAAATCTTCGGAACTGCGTACTAGTGCGCCTGCACCCCCAGCAATAATTCCTTGTACCATCTCTGGGGGTGTACAAAAAGTAGGTGGACACTCTGCAGCGTCTAACACTGCTAACCTACCACTTGTCCCTGCTCCAATATAAAACAGGCGTCCTCCGTGTTGCAATTGTTCTGCAATGCGTTCAATCGCTTCAGCTAACTGAACTTTAGCAGCAGCTACCGCAGCCACTGCCTTTGCGTCTTCCTGATTAAACAGTTCCACCAATTCAACACAACTGATTTGGTCTAGGTTTAGACTATCAGGATTGACCTGCTCTGTTAAAAGATACCCGCGCCCCTGCAAGTTCATCATTTGTCCTTTGTCCTCTGTCCGTGGTCATTTGTCCTTTGTCCTCTGTCCTTAGTAATGACTCATGACTCATGACTCATGACTAACGACTCTCTACAATAACCCTTCTAGTTTGCGCCGAATGCTGTCTAGTTCTGAGTCAGATAATTCTGGTTTTTCCGGCGAGTTCTGGTTACGAGGGAAGGTTTCCTCCGCAACGTCCTCTTCGGATTCTGGTTTCCAATCGGTTTCTTCAAGGTTGATTTCCGGGGGAATTGCCAAACCACTGTCAGTTGGGACAATTTCCCAGTCATAGTCCGCACTTTGACAAAATTCCTTGATTTCCTCAGAATCAAACGCTTCTACGGTGGGTGTGGGGAAATCTTGAGCTTCAAGCATGAGAGCATAGCGTGCAGCGTCGTCTTCTGACTCGAACATCAGAACTTTATTGCGATCGCCCACTTGAATTGTGTGAATTCCCTCATTTTCTGTGCGGGCGTTAAACAGTAATACAAAAACACGCATGGGTGTAATCATCTAATCTTCCATCTTGGATCTATTCGTGACATCTCCCGGCGCTGACTCTACGAGTACAGCGCGGGCTTCCCAATCTTACGGTTGGGCTTTCCTGCTTCATTGGTCGCGCCTAGACTTGCGTCCCCGGCGGACGTTACCTCCACAGGCAGCTTGACTGCGAGTCCCGCAGCTGCAAGACCCCTCTGTTCTACCACCATAGCGGCAGCAACATCACGGTCTGTTGTATATCCACACTCATGGCAAACATGAACACGTTCAGACAGCTTCTTTTTCCCGGTATGAGTTCCGCACTGAGGACACGTTTGACTAGTCCCATTGGGATTCACCTTAGCAAAGTACACCCCACGTTTCCAACACACACTCGAAAGAATCTCAAGAAAACTACCCCAAGCTGCGTCCAAGCAATGCTTTGCCAACATCCCGCGACTTGTCATCTTGAGATTCAAGTCCTCAGCAAAAACCATTCCCACGCCATCACACAAAGCGTGTGCTGTATTGATATGAAACTGTTTGCGTGTGTCATAAATGCGTTCATGCAATCTACGTATCTTATGCTGTGCTTTCCGGTAGTTGCTAGAGCCTTTGGTCTTGTTTTTCAACTTGCGTTGCAGCCATCTAAGCTTGCTATGCATTGAATTGAAAAACTTGGGTCTTTCTACCAATTGTCCGTTGGACACAGCCAAAAACTTGGACAATCCGACATCAATACCGATGGAATTGCCATCAGGGATGATATCGGGCACGGAAACATCACATTGCAAAATCAACTGAGCGTACCATCCCGACGCTTTGCTGACAACTCTAACCTGCTTGACTACAAACCCATCTGGAACTGGGCGATGCAGATTGATAGGCATTGCTCCAATTTTGGGCAGTTTAATTTGAAAACCCGTCAACGGATTGGATTTGAACTGTGGAAACACAAACGATCTGTATTGACCAACCTTCTTGAATCGGGGAAACCCAAAACCGCGTTCCATCATAAACTTGAACGCTTTATCAAGTCGTTTCAATGCGTCTTGCAGTACTTGAGATTGAACATCTTTCAGTTCAGGATTGTCCTTTTTGATTGGTGTCAGTCCGTTTTGCTGTTTGTAGTAGTCAGGGTATGGGGTGTCAACCGGGATGATGTATTCAGAGTGAATAGAGCAGGCGTTGACAGCACATTTACGCGAAGCAATCCAGTCTTTGCGTTCCCGCAGTGCGTCGTTGTACATTTTGCGACACGATTCCATCCAAGCAAGCATTCTTGCTTCTTGAGCAGCGTCTGGATAAATTCGGTAACTGTAAGTCAACGAGAGCATCTAATCACCTCCTGAGATATTCTAACAGACTTTAGTTATCTGTTAGAACTTCAAGAGAGATAGGAAAAAGACAGCACATCGAGGAGGCAGCGCGCCCTTGCGGGTTCCCCGACTTGAAGCGTCTGCCGTTACTGTCTTTTTCCCTGGGGAGTCCGTGTATCCCGACGCCAAATCAAAGATTATGGTGAGTCCAGTCCTGTTCGCGCAGCGTGTCCGAAGGACATAGGAGGGTTTCCCGACCTAGGGAACTGGCGAACCCGAAGGGCGCGGGACTTACTGCTCCCCAGACCCCACACAAGTTAATTAAACTTCTTGATTGCGTCCAAGGAAAAGCCCAGGCAAGAATCCTCACTTTCTTAGATATTTTTAATTTTTTTCTAATAGAGTTAATATTACCAAAAGTATAAGCGTCACATTTCACATCTAGCTTTAAGCATGATTTCTCCTGCCGTCTTTAGTATCGTCGGTTATCCTGGAGTAGGCGTAGCCAGTAGTGTGCCAGGTGGTTGTACAACTGTGACAGCTACATTTGTTTATGAGTGCTGATGATGAGTGCTAAGCCCTGTAGATCAAAAGCAGGGTGTGAGGAGGAATTCCCCTCAAATAAATTTAGGGGATCAAACAAAGAAAAAACGCTATGATTGCTCCACGGATAAATTCGGGAGCTTTTCGCCTAAGACGGTTCCTCGACTTGAAGAGGACAACGGCGTGCGGAGGTTCCTCAGCACTAGGCACTTAGGACTGTTTCGGTGAGTCAGTAGTGAGACGAAATGACCAAAGCTTGTAATTCAGACCATCACTCCCAATCCCCCCGTATTTATAGTACGCATCAATGGTTATTGATTTTAAGCCGTGGTGGCATTGCTTTGAGCGGAATTCTGCTCATAGGAATTATGGGCGGTGCTTGGCGAGTATGGAATTTTATTCATAAAGACTTAGTGCCACTAGCCCAAACCAATCTTACTACTACACTCAACCGTCCAGTTCAACTGGGAAAAGTGAAACAACTTTCGCTTACGGGAGTGACGTTTGGGGCTTCAGCCATTCCAGCAACACCTACAGATCCGGATAAGGTGACAGTCGAGGTTGTAGAGGTAGGTTTTGATCCATTACAGTTGCTGTTGAACCACAAACTCAAGTTAGACGTCACCTTAGTGAACCCGGATGTTTACCTTCAACAGGATGAACAAAGACGCTGGATCACCACAAAAATAACGCCGTCAGGTCGAAAAGGACCAATTAAAACTGATTTGGACAAACTGCGGTTTCGCAATGCCAACTTGGTGCTCGTTCCCCAGCCAAATCAGGTAGGCGAAGAAATCAATTCAAAATACCCTGCGGGAAGCCGCCCTGCGGGCGTCTACAAAATTCAAAATTCAAAATTAGGAGTTTCTCCCTCACTCCCTCACTCCCTCACTCCCTCATCCCCCTCATCCCCCTCATCTCCCTCATCCCCCTCATCTCCCTCATCCCCCTCATCCCCCTCATCTTCCTCATCCCCCTCATCTCCCTCATCTCCCTCATCTTCCTCATCGCCCGTAGCATTTTCACAAATCAACGGAACTGCCCAACTATTAGAAAACTACAAACTTATTAAATTTAATTTGGATGGACAACCAGATAACGGTGGCAACCTTTCGATACAAGGAGATTTTCGTCCAAAGACACAAGAAGTTAACTTAGAGTTGTTGCGGGTGCGGAACTTCCTTGCTGCTGATGTTTCTCGCATCGTTAAGTTACCCGTGGAATTACAAGCAGGTCGAGTTGAGGGTGAGTTGAAAATTCAAAACATTCAACTGAAACAAAAACAGCAAAACCTACTCGTTTTTGGTAATGCTACTGGGCAAGGGGTTCAACTTCAAGTTCCGCGAATGCCACTACCATTTATCAAATCTCAAGGAAAGGTGCGCTTTCAAGGAACTCAGCTTGAACTGGAAAATGTCGCCACTGGTTATGGCAAAATCCCTTTAATAGCAAACGGCACCATTGACTCCAAAGCCGGCTACAAGTTAGCAGCGCGTGTAAATTCGGTAAATGTGGCAAATGCACGGGAAACTCTCAACGTCAAATTACCCGTACCGACAATTGGGGAAGGTAAGGCAGACTTACAGGTTGTTGGACCAATCACTAACCCAATTCTGTTTGGCACAGTTGCCACTATAAAACCTGCAAAAATTGACAAAGTCGATTTTAAGAGTGTCAGCACACAGTTTGAGTTTTCTCCTGTCGCATCCATTATTACTTTTAAAAATATTCAAGGCAAAGCGACTGTAGGCGGTGAAGTTACAGGCGCTGGGACGATTCAATTTGTTAACAAAATTCCCAAGCTGAATTTTCATGTCACGGCAAAGAACGTTCCAGGGGATGCCATTGCCTCTGCTTACGATATAAAACCTGCATTCCAAATTGGTACTGTCTTAGGTACAGCACAACTGACTGGCAGTGGTGAAAATGTTCAGACAACGGTACAATGGCAAGCGCCGCAAGCAACTTACCCCGGAAGCGGAGAAGCAATTGTCGCCCCAGACAAAACTGTCTCTTTCCGTAATGTTGCTCTGAGTGTTGCTGGTGGTACAGTACAAATTGCTGGGAGTTGGGCGAATCAGCGTTGGCAAGCGATCGCCGATGCTTCCAAAGTACAAGTGCAACGTTTTGTCAACTCCAGTCAACTGCAAAACGTCTCTCTCGATGACGCACGCTTCAACGGTCGTCTCGTCGTCTCAGGAACCTCAGCCCCATTTAAAATTGCCACAATTCGTCCAGATAATGCAAAAGTTCAAGTTGCGGGTGGCACAGTTGCTATTTCTAATCTTCAATTTGGCGAACAAAGCTTTTCTGCCGAATTGGTTGCTGACGGTGTGCGGTTGGGGCGTTTGCTAAAACAAGCGCCCCAAACTTTAAATGGACCATTAGCGGGTAAGTTCCAAGTTTCAGGAAATACAGACGCTTTTAACCTCAAAACCTTACGTGCTACTGGTGAAGGACGCTTATTAGTTGGTGGTGGCGCAATTACAGCTTCTCATATCCAAGTTGCTGAAGGTTTGTATAAAGCACAACTACAAGCAAATAACGTAGACGTGCAACAATTAGCACAATTACCTAAACAATCTCAAGGAAGGTTAAGCGGTCAATTCAACGTTGCTGGTTCAGTTGAATCCTTTCAACTGCAGGGTGTTGTAGCCACAGGACAAGCACGCGTCAATTTTGGTAGTGGTAGTGTGACTGCTTCTAATATCCAATTGGAAGCCGGTCGCTATCAAGCGCAACTCCAAGCCAGTCGTGTGCCATTGCAAAAATTATCACAAGTGCCACCGCAATTTAACGGGACTTTGACAGGTCAGTTTAACGTTGCTGGTTTAGCTGATTCGTTCAAACCACAAGCTATTCAAGCCACTGGTCAGGCACGAGTAAATGTTGCAGGTGGCACAGTCACCGCTTCTAAGATCCAACTTGCTGATGGTCGTTATCAGGCTGTGGTTGATGCTTCTGGTGTGGAATTAAAACGGTTGTCGCAGCAGTTGCGGGGTCAATTTGGCGGTAAACTGCAACTGGCGGGTACTGTGGGAACTTTCAACATATCCAATGTACGTGCCTCTGGTCAGGTGCAGCTTTCTCAAGGCATTGCTGGTATTGAGCAACCGCTGACAGCAGTTGTTGGCTGGGATGGACAAAAGCTGCTCGTCGAGCGAGCCACTTCTCCAGGTTTAAGTGCTAATGGTTATATTTTAGCCAAATCTGGTGGGACAGGCATACCGGAAATTACTGAATTAAATCTCAACGTTCAAGCACAGAATTATAATCTGCAAAAGTTGCCAATGCAGCTTCCCAGCGCTGTGGCTTTAGCAGGGAAAGCCGATTTTGGGGGAAGAATCAGCGGTACGCTACCTGTACCAAATATACAAGGGCAAGTTAGGTTACGAGACTTGGTGGTGAATCGACTGGCTTTTGAGTCGGTGTTAACTGGAAACATCCAATTGGCGCAGGGACAGGGTTTAAATTTAGATGTTGCAGGCACACGCGATCGCATTACTCTCAACGCAGACGCAAAAAATCGTCCCAACTCTTTCTTAGTGAGGTGGGAAAATGCATTGGCAAGCGGTCAATCTCAAGGGGACAATTTGGCAATGAAAGTGGAAAACTTCCCCTTGGCGATATTGAATCTCACCCCGCCTGCGAATACTCATCTTGGTACGGGTGTCATTGCTGGATTTTTAACTGGGGATTTTCAGGTTAATCAAAAGACATTTGCCACACAAGGGGATATTGCAATTGCCAAGCCGCAATTAGGACGCATTAAAGGCGATCGCCTGATGGCACAATTCCATTACGGTGATGGTCAAGCAACAATTACAAACAGCGAATTTGTCAAAGGTGTGAGTCGCTACGCCCTTGCCGGAACTTTGAGCCAAACTCCCAAAGGTCCGCAAATCAAAGGTAAACTGAACGTTACCCAAGGTCAAGTTCAAGATGTCCTCACTGCACTACAGTTATATGAATTACAAGATGTTCAACGCGGTTTGGCACAGCCAAACTACGGTACAGCAGCAGATTTGAATGCCACCGAATCAGTAGGATTTTCAGATCAGCCTTTGTCTGCCCAACTTCAACGCTTTGGCGAATTTGAAAATCGGCTAGCACAACAAAAACAACAGCGTCGCAATGTTTCTCCCATACCGGAATTGGCAGATTTAAAGGGAACTTTCAACGGTGAAATTTCTATAGATACTGCAACAGCGAACGGGCTGGATGTAAGCTTTAATTTAAACGGTCAAAACTTTGTTTGGGGTAGGGCAGATGAACCGGATCGTTTATATAAAGCAGACCAAGTGATTGCTCAAGGTAGATTTGAAAACGGTGTTCTCAGATTGCTACCTTTGCGACTGGAGTCTCAGAACAACTTGATCGCTTTGACAGGTAATATTGGCGGTAATGAACAATCTGGTCAGTTGCAGGTTGTCAATTTCCCCGTGCAAGTGCTAAATAATTTTGTCAAACTGCCCGTTGGTTTTACAGGTAATCTCAACGGCACAGCAGCTTTAGCAGGGAGTATTGGCAATCCACAGGCAAAGGGAGAATTGCAAATCACTGAAGGGACTCTCAATCAGAAGGGCGTAGAGTCAGCGACTGCGAGTTTCAACTATACCAATGGTCGCTTGAACTTTGGCAGCCACGTTACGGTTTCTGGTTCAGAGCCAGTTAAAATTGCTGGTAGTATACCTTATCAGTTGCCTTTTGCTTCTGTAAAGCCAGATAACGATCAAATTAATCTGGATGTGAAAGTTCAAAATGAAGGGCTGGCAGTCTTAAACCTGTTAACTAACCAAGTCGCCTTTGAAAAAGGTGAGGGACAAATAGACTTGATGGTGCGGGGGACAACACAACAGCCGATACTAGATGGAATTGCCACTGTTAAGGATGCCACCTTTTCATCTCAAGCTTTACCAGGAAAGCTGACAGGTATTACAGGAACAGTGCAGTTTGGTTTAGACCGGATTGCCGTGCAAAATCTTCAAGGTAAGTATAATAACAAGGGTAAAGTCGAGGCACAAGGTGAGATTCCTGTCTCGAGTCAAGAAACAAAAATAGATCATCCCCTCACCGTTACCCTTGACCAATTGGCTTTGAATCTTAAGGAACTTTACCAAGGAGGCGTCAGCGGTAACTTGCTGGTGACTGGTTCCGCCCTGAAACCAATGATTGGTGGTAAATTGCAGTTAGCTGAGGGTCAAGTTTTACTAGCAGAATCTACAAAAACGACCAATGGAAATAGCAAAATAGATGTTTCAGGTGTGAAACAGGTCAAGCAAGAGGCCCCGAAAGCTGACTATACAGCGACTCGGTTCAAAGACCTACAGTTACAGCTCGGCAAAAACGTACAAATTACCCGTCCACTCATTATCAGTTTCCGGGCTACTGGAACCCTTAACGTCAACGGTTCGTTTAGCGAACCAATACCAGAAGGAACGATCCGCTTGAAGGAAGGAAGCGTAAATTTATTTACGACTCGATTTAACCTTGCGCGTGGCTATAAACATAAAGCTATTTTTAGAGCAAATCAACCCCGCGATCCCGAGTTAGACATGCAGCTATTTGCTAAAGTACTTGACGTTATTCAAAATACTGACCTCAATAAACCAAATATCACAGGGTTGGCGGCTTTAGAAACTGTTCGTGTTGATGCCAGGGTGCAAGGTCTGGCAAGTAAACTGGATGAAAGTCTCGAACTGACTTCGAGCCCCGTACGCAGCGAAACAGAAATTGTTGCCCTGCTTGGGGGTGGAATTGTAGAGACCGAAGGACGCACTAACGACACTACCTTAGGACTGATTAATATAGCAGGTTCCGCTGTACTAAACAATCTTCAGGAACCTCTTAATCAGATTGCAACTGCATTGGGTTTAAGCGAACTGCGTCTCTTCCCAACCATCCTCTCCGACACTCTGACAGCAGGTAGGAGTAGTTCAACTTTGGAATTGGCAGCGGAAGCCGGAGTGGATATCACTCGCAGGTTTTCTGTCTCCACCCTGAAGATTTTGACAAATAGCGACCCCTTCCAATGGGGTATTAACTACCGACTCAACAATAACATTCGTCTGCGTGCAACCACTAATTTAAATGATGACAATCGCGCAGTTATTGAGTATCAAAAGAGGTTTTAAGTAGGTCGGCGTGAATATTTATCGTTGAGGCAAGGCAGAAGGTAGAGTTACCAAGGGGAGGGTTAGCGAGGGGTTTTGAGATAGGCGCAGCACCGAACTCAAAACATCGCACCTTAGTGGGTGCGGGTTTTAACCCCTACATGAAGAAGTTTGAAGGAATTCCTTCTTCCTTGTTCTCCCCTTCTCTAAGGTGCAGTAACAGAATTACTTAGTCATCTCTATCATTTCGGTCATCTCTATCATCTCGGTCATCTCTATCATCTCGGTCATCTCTATCATCTCGGTCATCTCTATCATCTCGGTCATCTGTGCGTGCTGAATACTCCTGGTAATTCCTGGTATTGTCTACCGACTGGGCAAAATTCGGATCATTTCTGCTTGCATCTCTTACAGGCTCTTGGCAAGCACCCAACATTGCGCTTAAACCCAGTAGGATAGGTAATGCGATTGGCGTTGCTACTGCCCTTTGGGCGATCGCTCTTATATTCATGTTCTACTTTCCTAAATGATTGGTTGACAAAGTTTTCTTTCAGGAGGGTAAACAGCCCTGAATTAAGAGTTTGCTTCTTCCAAGGTTTAGAAACAGAAAAATTAGGATTTTCAGTTGTCAAAAAGCTGCTTGTGTAACCTTCTTGGGCATGGTCAATCCATATCTCACCTCCTATCGTTGAAAGCCGATTATTTCATGAGGCTAATCGGCAGATTGAGGTAGAGACTATCAGCCACGAGCGCGGTTCTCTGGAGTTTCCAGAAGGTGAGTCCCATCACCTACTATTTATATTTACCAAAAAGGCTTGTAGACCCTAACCAACCCATTGGAAGATTTTTGATAAACACTTGCTAATCCTGGAGAGGGAATATACAGATCTTAACAATCTCTGATGTTTTTGCTTTTTTTCAATTATCTTTCTTGTAAGAAAGATAATTGAAATACATTTTTACCCTACAAACATGACATAACTTAACAAAAATTTTTTGTTCACTGCTTAAGTACGCCATCTTCCATATAAACAACTCGGTCAGCCAAATCTAAAATCCGGGGATCATGGGTGACAATCAACACTGTACAACCTTGTTCTTTTGCCAATTGGCGCAGTAACTCCATAACCAAATGTCCGCTGTGAGAGTCTAAAGCAGCCGTTGGCTCATCTGCCATAATCACCTGTGGATGACCAGTTAAAGCACGGGCGATCGCCACTCTTTGTTTTTGTCCCCCCGACAAATCACGGGGAAGTTGCTTTATCTTATCCCCCAGTCCAACTTGTTCCAACAAAGCTTGTGCTTCTTTGCGTGCTGGCTTTCCGCGAATGCCTTTGACATTTAAGGCTGCTTCTACATTCTCAATTGCCGTTAGTGCTGGGAACAAGTTAAAATCCTGAAAAATAAAGCCAATGTTGTGCCTTCGGAAGCGAGCCAATTCAGTTCGAGACATTCTGGTAATATCTTGCCCAAGCAAATATACGCTGCCAGCCGTCGGAGTCAATAGTCCCGCTAAAATTGACAGCAAAGTCGTTTTCCCCGAGCCAGAAGGTCCCATTAAAATTTCTATATCACCCTTTTGGATATCCCAGTAAACTTGTTTGAGGATTTGAAGGCGCTGCTGCTTAGAATTAATGACCATTTCCACCGCTTCGGCAACAATTGCGCCTGTTGCAGTGGAATTCATTTGATATTTGCTCTGGGCAAATTTATGAGATTGAATTTTAGAATCAGTCATTTGCTCAAATTCTTTGGGCATATACAATTTTTAATTGTCAGTTGAGATTTGTTGTGTGCTTTCGACTGCTGAAGAACCACAAACTTAATTATGTAGTGATTAGCACTATATAAAAAGTAAAATTACTGATAAGATAACTATCCTTTAAAGACAATCGCTGGATCAACGCGAGTGACTTTTTGAATCGCAAAAACAGCAGAACTGACGCACATCAACACCGTAATTCCAAAAACAGTAGCTGCCGAGATAGGTGTAATTAAAATGACAATACCCTGTGCTGTTGATGTCCAAGCTGCCACTCCTAGACAAAGAGCGATCCCTGGTAGATACCCTAAAATTGCCATCCAGATTGCTTGCTCAATAATTACATTGTAAATAAACCAATCAGATGCCCCCATTGCTTTGAGGGTGCCAAACTCTTTGATATGATCTGTGACAGAAGCATAAAGAATTTGACTAACGACCACTGCCCCAACAACGACGCCAACTACCGCACCAAGACCGAGAATAAATCCAATTCCAGAGCGTTCCTGCCAGTAGACTTGTGTTATTTTAGACATTTCTTGCCGAGTGTAAGTGCGGGTGTCTGGTAAAGCTTGTTCTAAATCTCGCTTTAATTTGGCTATGTTTTGGCCGGGTTTTGCCCGAATCAAAACGAAGCTAATCTGGTCGGTTGATGTTGGCTTTTTAGCAGAGGTACCTACGTTAGTTGGAGAAGCGGTTGTTTGACTACCGTAATTTCTATAAGTGTTGGCAGTTTCTAAAGAAGTGAACATCAAGGTACCGAAGATAATTGATTGAGTTCCTTGAGTAAAACCTACCAACTTCGCACCAATATTGTTAATTTCTCCTACCTCACCCAACGTTTTGAGATGAATACCATCCAAGCCAGTTTTGTCAATAATGAACCTAAAGGGTTGCTTCAAGTCATTAAAACTGCCTGCGACAATGGTTGATCGGTCAAATAACATTCCTTGTGGATCTGCGCCAACCAGCGTAACCGAGGTAATTTCGTCTGTTTGTAGTTCATGCCACAACGCACCATCAATAATGACACCTTCAGCTTTGTCTACACCTTTGACTTTGCGCGCCTTGGTAACCTGTTCGTAGGGAATTGGTATAGTTAGCCCCAAATGCTGCATATTTTTTGAAGACACCCAAATGTCAGCACGCGATTGATCAATTAACTGGGAAGAGGAACGAGCAAACCCATATTGAAGACCTGTTTGAATGGTGACTAAGCTAACGGCAAATAAAATTCCTGCTTGCGCCACTAAAAAGCGAGGAATGTCTTCTAGTAAATTTTTACGAGCAATTGAAGCCATAAAATGTAATAGGGAATAAGAAATTGTGATGAATTGTTGGTTGTTTTGTTGTACTAACTACTAACAATGAGCGATTAACCAGCCTTTATCGTTTTAGAATAGACTCTTCCTTTCCAAGTTCCTCCTCGCTTTTGCCAGTGACGCACAGCCGAGTCTACAGTCATGAGCGTATAAAGGAGAGCAATTCCAGGAAGACACAACGCCAAAGCGGGAGAACATCGATAAAATCGGATCGTGGGTAAGTAGGCATAAGCCATAACTAGCCAGGTAGATAAGCCGGCGATCGCCACAAGGGAATTTCCAGTGAGCAAACCGAATATTGCACACACAGGTGGAACAATGTAAATAAGTATCATCCCGATGACTGTTAGGATTAACAACCCCAAGGAATAATTTAACTGTGTGAACGCAGTGCGGGCTATCATGTCCCAAATGGTTGACAGGGATGGATAAGGTCGCAAGCTGTGGGTTGAGTCGGTTAGTCCTAGCCAAATTTTGTGAAATGAGGGGGATGAGGGGGATGAGGGGGATGAGGAGGTATTTTCTCCCTTGTCTTCCCTGTCTCCCTTGTCTTCCCTATAGGGAAATTGGGTAAAACGCCTAGATTTTACGGCTTGCGCTAGGGCGCAATCATCAATTAACGCATTGCGGACGACCTCAATACCACCAATGCGGGTTAAAGCTTCACGGGTGATTAAAATACACCCACCAGCAGCGGCGGCTGTTGGTTTGGTGGGATCGTTCACCCAAGGAAAGGGGTTGAGTTTTTGAAAGAAAAATACAAATGCTGGAATGAGCAATTTTTCCCAAAAACTCTCGCACCTAAGCCGCACCATTAAAGAAACGAGATCCAAATCTTCTTGTTGCGCTTTTGCTACCAAAGAGCGGAGATTCAAAGCATCGTGTTCAATATCAGCATCCGTCAGCAGAAAATAGTCTGGTGTCGGTGTCAGGGTTTGTGCATATTGAATACCTTGGTGTAGCGCCCATAACTTACCCGTCCAACCAGGAGCCAAAGGTTGTCCAGAAAGGACGTGTAATTGCTGAGTTTTGTCTAATTCCTGGGCAACATCACGGGCAACATTTGCTGTTCCATCCGTACTGCTATCGTCTACCAAGACGATACTGAGATGACCAGGATAGTCTTGGTTGAGAAGCGATCGCAAAGTGACAGGAAGCAAATCGGCTTCATTTCTTGCGGGGATGACAGCACAAATGTTAGGGAACATTGGTAAATCTGTTTCCTGTCTTGTTAATCGTTGGTCTGAGCGCCAAAACTGACCCCAAAACCCTAGTAATATCACCCAAATTGTCAAGGATAGAACAGAAAGCCATAGTCCAATTTCACCGATCATCGTGTTTTCTTTTTTCCACTTAGAAAACACATTACAATGTCACCTTATGACAGGGAAAGAACTTTCCTGTACATAACCAAAAAGAAGCAGACATATGTGGTTGAGGAGCAACGGAAAACTATGCAAATTCAAGACAAAGTGGCAGTTTCCCGTGTAAAAGACGCGATCGCCGCCAGTCAAAACTATCTTCTTTCTATTCAATATCCTGATGGATACTGGTGGGCGGAGTTAGAATCCAATGTCACCATCACTGCGGAGGTTGTCCTCCTCCATAAGATTTGGGGCACAGACCGAGAAAGACCGTTGCATAAAGTTGAAGCATATCTGCGTTCTCAACAACGGGATCACGGAGGTTGGGAACTTTTCTACGGGGATGGCGGAGAACTGAGTACCTCGGTTGAAGCATACATGGCGCTGAAGCTGCTTGGTGTCCCACAAACAGACCCCGCAATGGTTAAGGCGCGGAAGTTCATCCTGGAACGCGGTGGGATCAGTAAGACTCGCATTTTTACCAAGTTACACCTAGCACTTATAGGATGTTACAACTGGCGCGGCATTCCTTCTCTACCACCTTGGGTGATGTTGTTGCCCTCGAATTTTTTGTTTAACATCTATGAAATGTCTAGCTGGGCAAGGTCAAGCACTGTTCCGCTGCTGATTGTCATTGACCGCAAACCTGTTTTTCTGACTGATCCAGCCATCAACTTGGACGAACTGTATGCTGAAGGTGTTGAGCAAGCTCGCTATGAGTTGCCTCGTAAGGGTGATTGGACAGATTTATTTATTACTCTAGACGAAACCTTTAAATTAGCAGAAACCCTCAATTTAGTTCCGTTTCGTCAAGAAGGTATTCAAGCTGCAGAACGCTGGGTGTTAGAGCGGCAAGAAGCAACAGGAGATTGGGGCGGAATTATTCCCGCCATGCTAAATTCACTACTCGCTTTGCGCGCTCTGGATTATGACGCGGCTGACCCTATTGTAGAGCGAGGGCTGCGGGCAGTTGACAATTTTGCCATTGAAACTGCGGATACCTACAGAATACAGCCTTGTATTTCCCCTGTATGGGATACTGCTTGGGCAATGCGAGCTTTAGTAGATTCTGGCTTGGCTCCTGATCATCCTGCTGTGGTTAAAGCTGGAGAATGGTTGTTGAGTAAGCAGATTCTGGATTACGGTGATTGGGCTGTTAAAAATCGAACAGGAAAACCAGGAGCTTGGGCGTTTGAGTTTGACAACCGCTTTTATCCAGATGTAGACGATACTGCGGTCGTTGTCATGGCTCTTAATCAAGTGAAACTACCCAACGAAAAATTGAAGCAAGCGGCGATCGCTCGTGCTGTGAACTGGATTGCTTCCATGCAGTGTCAGCCTGGTGGTTGGGCGGCATTTGATATGGACAATGATCAGGATTGGATCAACCAAATACCTTATGGTGACCTTAAAGCCATGATTGATCCAAACACAGCTGATGTCACCGCTCGGGTGTTAGAAATGCTAGGTGAGTGCAATCTGTTCATTGATACACGCAACCTAGAGCGGGCAATTAGCTATCTCAAAGCCGAGCAAGAAATTGAGGGTTGCTGGTTTGGTCGTTGGGGAGTGAATTACATTTATGGCACAAGTGAAGTTCTTTGCGCTCTGTCCCTCATTGCTCCAGAAAAGACACGACTGAGTATAGAACAAGGTGCTGCTTGGTTAGTCGGATGTCAAAACCCAGATGGTGGATGGGGCGAAACTTGCCGCAGCTACGATGACCCAAGTCTCAAAGGACAAGGAGTCAGTACTGCATCTCAAACTGCCTGGGCAATACTAGGTTTAATAGCAGCAGGTCAAGCAACTGGCAACTTTGCGAAAGTTGCCCTTGAGCAGGGAATTGGCTATCTTTTGGAAACTCAGCGTTCAGATGGCACTTGGGACGAGTCAGAATTTACAGGGACTGGCTTTCCTAGTCATTTTTATCTGAAATATCACCTTTATCAACAGTATTTTCCCCTATTAGCTTTGGGTAGGTATCAAGCGATATCAGAGTTTGGGCGATAACCTCAGTTACGAAACTTCTCATTAGAGCGCTTATTCTTATGATTAGACCATAAATCGTAGGGTGGGCATTGCCCCTAAAAGCTTACGTAATGAACATTTGAGATATTGGTGAGCAATGCCCACCTTACAGGAAAGCGCTGTAAGTATAAGTTAACACAATAAAAACCCAGTTTCATGAAGAATCTGGGTTTTTTATTAGCTTTTATGTAATAAAAATTACTAATGGTGACTAAAGAGAGACTTGCACGTACATTCCTAGCGAAACGCTCTCAACTTCTGCCAAAATTTTATCGGTGATAGTTTCTAATAGCTTTAATCGATTTGTGGGAAGCTCAATAATCGCTATCCTGATTCCAGTTAAGTTTTGCTGGTATTTCAAATTCTTGTCTGATGTAACGCATTCCCCACGCGTAGAACGCGGGGGCAATTCGAGTGCCCTGTACGGTAGCGGTTTGGTTCCTGTTCAGGTTCCGAAACACAAATGCCGAGCCTCCAGGCGTGGTTACGGTTAATAGAGGATGTACTCATCCCCACACCCCGGAAAAAACATTGGTTTGCCTTTAAAGAGCGCAAGCAATGTGTTCACTACCCCTAGCCGAGACAACTCGCCGTCTCTTGCCTACGGTCGAGCCGTTCCTGTCGGGTCAACAGTGCGTTTCCTATTTCGGCATACACTTATTGTCGCAGATTTTTCGTATTGTGTTCGGTGGATATTGAACGGCAATTAAAATTGCCTTCGAGCTTCCTCCCCATGTTTAGAAAACAGGGGCTTCCGCCCTTTGATTTTCGGTGAGAAAAACATCGTACACACCATCAATGCTCGTCATCAGTTCGCCATTCTTAAACCCAGCCCATCCCTGCTCTTGAACCGTAGTCACTTCATAAGCACACAAATAACGCTTCAAACCTCTTGGTAAATTCTCATCCAGAATGATTTTCATGTTGAACGTGTTCACGAGCAAGTTTCAGAAAATTGACCGCATCTGCACGAGTGACAGATGGGAAGTTGTCCAAAAACTCCTCTAGAGAAAATCCATCGTCTAAGTAATCGAAAAGCGATTGGACTGGGACTCTCGTATTTCGGAATACCAACGTGCCACCCATGACTTCTGGATCGGAACTTACTGGACTTTGGACTAAGGTAATCATAATTTTCGTTTTTGCTATTTTTTCATGCAGTATATTTCCTGTAAACCGTTGCAGAAGTAGTCATGGGGTGCTACCTCAAGAAGATTAAGCAATCATCTGATTCTCAAAATCCCCTAGCTGACTTGCTAGTAATACATTGCTCGTACCATAGATTTGAGGTAGTCGTCCTGTTTGTGCCAAGATGGTTCGCACTTGGGTATTGGAAGTATCGGCTAGGTTACGCCCTTGAGCGATCGCCATTCCCGCTGCAATTCCTACTCCCTGTCCAACTCCACAATTGAATTCCACAATTCTCCCAGCAGAGGAAGCATAGCCAACAAATCCAGAAGCTGGACTGATAACCGCCAAGTTGGGTACATTTTTGACGAGGGCGTGCTGAAAGCCGATGTTGAACAGGGGCGGGTTAAATGCCAGATTGTTAAAACCTTTCGTAGCAGCTCTTGTATCTAAACCTTTGATTCCCCCACGGATATCAAAATGGTAACCAAAAGTTCCCAAAGCTTGAGTGTCTGGTACGCCTCCCGATAGCATTTCAGAGCCACTAAGGGGGTCAACAGCTCCTACAATATTGCCTGCATGCCGAATATACAGTTCTTCTGCGGGCTTCACCTGACTAGCGCCAATGCTTTCAAACCACTTTCTCACAAACAGCATCTCTTTGAGCATTTCTGCTGTCGGCTTGGCTTTCGCGCGTGCTAACGCTTCCGCTTGATCAGCATTGACTCCAAACAACAATGCATTCCAAGACAACCGCCCCCCAGACAAAATTGCTACGTTACCGTTGTCAAGAATGGCACTACTAGACTCAAACGACAGAGGAGTACCCCGAAAAGCGTGGTAAGCGATAGAAAGGGCTTTGCAGCGAACGTCGATGTAGTCTTGCCCTACGAACATCGTTTTCAGATTACCTTGAGAATCAACGAGGTTTTTTCTGAGTTCATCTGCTCTTGCTCGATCTCCGCCTGCAGCAGTATTTAACCATTTCTGAGCTTCAGTATCTGCTACTTTGGTGAAACGTTTAAGATATTGATACTCCACATTTTTGAGTTTATCAATACTTAGCCCTTGAGTTTGAAATACTAGGGTCACTGCCAGTTCCGAGTTAGGTAAGCCAAAAGTTTCAAACCCCTTAAGTTTTTTCACTCCAGCCGCTTGCGCCAATTCAGCGTTTACAGTGGAGTCAATAAACTGTTTGCCTAAATAAGTTTCATCGTTAGTCAGTTTAATACCAGCAATTTTCTGCCCTTCTTTGATAACGGACTTAATTTCAATATCACCAATAATATCTGCACCCACCTCACTCAACATCTGTCGCAAAGCGGTATCAGCCTTAACTGGATCGAGAGCAATCAGCGCTACTCCAGCTTTTTGCAAAAATTCCTTGTAGATGGCGGGTGGATCTCCAAAAGTGTCCAAACGACAAGATTGGCGAATGGCAGAGGGAACCGCAGAACGGTCAAGATAAGACAACCCACCGCGCACCAAATGACCGCCGATGCCTAATTTAGGATTTCCTTTAAACAGTAGCAAAGTCCGTGGGTACTGCTTCGTCTGGCGGTAGTATTCCCTTGCTCCACAAACTAGGGCGAGAACACCAGGAACTTCGTCCCCGAAGCAAATAATGTCGTACGTACGAACTGTCGAATCAACCCTGACTGGAGGCATAGTGTTTTCTGCTTGGCTCTTAATGTTCTTAATCAAATCAACAATCTCAGTGTTTGTTATTCCAGAAGTAAACTACCCCAACTTACTCCGCTTACGCTTCGTTGAAGTTGGGGCTTTGTCCCAGTTCTCACTGCCAGTCGGAAAAAGCTCTCGTTGTCCTTCCAACAGACAGGTAATCCCCGGAACTTCGGGATTGTTTACGGAAATCCCCAAAGCTGCAATATTTAACGCAGCATTTACATCAGCGTCACACTCAAAACCACAATGCCCACACTTAAACAACTTGCCATAACGATAAGATTTGCCCTTGTCTTTTTCGGGGTGAATATGGTGGCACCGCGAACAAGTTTGGCTAGTATAGGCGGGTGGAGCAAAAACAACGGGTATACCAGAAATATTCGCTTTGTACTGTACAAAGACTCGCAACTGGTAAAAAGCCCAGTTGTTTGTTCTGCGTCGTTCCGTTTTGCTGCGTGGTTTTTGGTTGAGCGATTCTCTAATGTTTGTCAAGTCCTCAAAAGCGAGTCCAGAATTAGTCTGTTTGGCTTCTTGAACAAGCTGTTTCGATATGTTGTGATTCAGCCACTTTTGAAAGCGTTGTTCTCTGCCAGAGAGCCTTCGCAACAGTCGTCTAGAACTGCGCGTGCGTTTACTTTGAACGTTCGCCCTGACCTTGCTGTATCGGTCACGAGTAGCTTGAATCTTTTCGCCACTCCACGATTTACCGTTGGAAGTGGTTGCGATATCCCGCCTGCCCAAATCGACCCCAATCACCTTGGGTGTCTTCCCTGTTGGGTCGGTAGGGAGGTCAACACAGATGTTGATGTAGTAGTCGCCACGTTTGGTTTTGTTGAGCGTTGCCGCAGTTGGAGTTTGTCCCTTAAGCAGTGCCAACTGGTAATTACCAATACTCAACTTAAACTGCTTGCGACCGCACATCAACGTAACACCAACCGATTGCAATTCTTCAAAGTACTCAAAAGTCCGAGCATCCAAATTGATGGATGTCGGTCTAAACTTGTGGGGCTGCCTACACGCTTTGGCGTTACCAATCACACGACGAATCGCTTGGCAAACATGGTTCGCCTTAAGCTTTGTTGTCTCCCTAATTGGTTTGTAAACCAAGTGGTGCAACTTCGTCGTGTTCCAGCATTTCTCTCGTTTTGCAACCTCGTATATCTGATTGCAAGCATCAGCAAACCCCTGCAAAGTGCGATCTATTTCAGAACGCAACTCTATAGGAACTTGAAGCTTGCATTTTACAGATATCGTTTGCATTTGAGAGGTGTTAAACTTCATCCACTTTAGAATAGCACAAATATAGGTAATTTACGGGACATCGAGTCCCGTAAATTACCCGCTTTCCTCCCCACCCTACTGCGTAGAGGGTGGGGCTCAGGACATAGGCGGGTCTCCCAACAAGCGGGAACTGGCGTAAGCGCAAAGCGCAGGCTCCTTCATGTGCGCAGCGTCTCCGTGCCTCCTCCGGAGGAGCTTGCGCTAACGCCGCTCTTGCGTGCCGAAGGCATAGAAGATACCCGAAGGGTGAACCCGAAGGGGGGTTCCCCCCGTTGTAGGCGGAACGCCTTCGGTGCAGGGTAGGAACTGCTCACCCTCCGGGTGAGCAATGCCCACCTTACAGAAAACCGCTGTAACACATATTTTGCAGCTTGTCCTCAGGGCTCCAGTCGCAGCTTGTCAAACAAGGAACAGCTTGGACTTGATTCAGAAGCGATAAGGACTCAAATAGTAACGCCACAACTGTGACATAGCAAAATCCTGTTTGGCTATACCAGACAAAAAGCATTTACCAGATGTAACTTGAAAGAGCAACTCTAAAAACTAAAAATATGAATTTTTCATTTAGCAGACAAACACAAAAGGCAAATACAGAACAAACTAGACAAGTCAAAAAGTGGATTTACCAAGCTTTAAAAATTGATGAAGAAATTCCTATTTCTCTAAGCCAATTACAGTGTCATGAGCCAGATTGTCCACCTCTGGAAACAGTCATCGCCGTGATGAAAAACCCAGTTGAACAGTACAAAATTCATAAACCAATAGCTGAAATAGAGTATACAGATATTGCTGAACTCATTAAAGAAACTCATTAATCTATTTGTGGGTTTTTCCTACAGGTATAAGGCGTGAGGCATGACTGCGCCTGTATATCCTCCTAATAATGAATTTTAAGGATTCAGGTACCTGAATCCTTAAAATTTTATTAAATTTATGCTTAACTGTCTTAACTGTCTTAACTGTCTTAACTGTCCTTGCATTTTCATCTTAACTGTCTTAAGTGTCCTTGCATTTCCATTAAGAAAGTGAAAACATTAGATCGTGAATAACTCAGAGTACGTTTTAGTGTGTGTTGCGGGCTTCGGTCAAGGGCTCTAGCACTGCTTTTAATACCGAATTGCGTTCATAGCTGCAACTACCCCCCGCCCCTCTCCCTGAGCTCGGAGAGGGGTGGCCGCAGGGTGGGGTGAGGTTTTTGAATGCAACTTAGTATAAGTCAGTTTTTACACGATCAACAGACTGTATCATGACTCAAAATTCCGAATACCCTAGTTTGAAAACCTTCAAAAAGCAAACTTCCCAGGTTGGTTTAAAAGCGGAAACTGAAACAGAACCCATTGCCATCATCGGCATCGGCTGCCGCTTTCCGGGCGGTGCCAACAGTCCCGAAGCCTTTTGGAAACTGCTGCAAGAGGGTGTAGATGCCATTACAGAGGTGCCAGCAGACCGTTGGAATGTAGACACTTTGTATGACCCGGATATAGCAAAACCGGGCAAAATACGAACTCGCTGGGGCGGCTTTGTAGATAAAATAGACTCTTTTGATGCCGAATTTTTCGGGATTTCTCCGCGAGAGGCATCAAGCATGGACCCGCAGCAACGGCAGCTGCTGGAGGTAGCTTGGGAGGCGCTGGAAGATGGGGGGCAAGTGCCGGAAAATCTTGCTGGCTCGAAGACAGGGGTGTTTATTGGCATATCGGGCAGCGATTACCACGACATTCAGCTAGGTGTAAGCAATCGCGACTCCATTAACGCTTACACAAATTTGGGCGGCGTTAATTGTATCACAGCTAACCGCATTTCCTACATACTCGACCTCAAAGGACCAAGTATGGCTGTTGACACCGCCTGCTCCAGTGCGCTGGTTGCTGTCCATCTTGCTTGTCAAAGTATCTGGAATGGAGAGTCCGCGCTGGCAATAGCAGGAGGGGTAAATGCGATACTCAAACCAGAAGGAACCATAGGATTTTCTAAGGCATCTATGCTCTCTCCCGATGGGAGTTGCAAAACGTTTGATGAGCGAGCCAACGGTTATGTCCGCGCTGAGGGAGCTGGTATCGTTGTCTTGAAGCCTTTATCCCAAGCGCAAGCCGACAGAGATCCGATTTATGCCGTCATCCGAGGCAGCGCAGTCAACCAGGACGGTCAAACCAATGGCATCACAGTTCCCAACGGAGAGTCTCAAGAAGCAGCGCTGCGCGATGCCTGCCAGAAGGCTGGCATATCTCCAGAGCAGGTACAGTATATCGAGGCTCACGGCACCGGCACACCCGTAGGCGACCCGATAGAAGCAAACGCTCTGGGAAACGTACTGGGCAAAAATCGGCCTGTAGGAGAGTACTGCGTTATCGGTTCGGTGAAGACAAACATCGGACATTTGGAATCAGCGTCGGGTGTTGCAGGACTCATCAAAGTAGCGCTAGCTCTCAAGCACCGCCAGATTCCACCTTCTCTGCATTTTCAGACGCCAAATCCCAAAATTCCATTTGAGGAATTGCGGTTGCGCGTGCCTACTACCCTAGAACCGTGGTCCAATGGAAAAGGATCGCGAATCGCTGGTGTGAATTCTTTCGGATTTGGCGGTACAAACGCTCATGTAGTTCTTGCAGAAGCGCCGCCACCACCTGTTCGCCAATCCCGAATTTCAAGCCAGCAATCGCTAGTATTGCCGCTGTCGGCTAGGAGTGAGGAAGCGCTCAAGGCGTTTGCAGTGGCTTACAAAGATTTTTTAACAGAGGAAGATGATTCCTCCGGATCCGACATCTGCTATACCGCAAGCCTGCGCCGAAGCCATCATAACCATCGGTTGGCAGTGGTGGCTGATTCCAAACAAGAACTAGCAGAACACCTGGAAGCGTTTTTAGCAGGAGAAACTCGCCCTGGGATGTCTTGCGATCGCCTACCGGAAGACTCCTCACCCAAACTCGCTTTCGTGTTCTCCGGCATGGGACAGCAATGGTGGGCGATGGGGCGGACTCTGTTGTCAGAAGAATCTGTATTTCGAGAAGCCATTCAACAGTGTGACGAATTGCTGCGGCAATATACTGATTGGTCGCTGCTCGAAGAATTGAGTGCATCGGAGGAAAATTCTCGCATCAACTCTACCGAAATCGCTCAGTGTGCCATCTTTTCAGTGCAAGTCGCTCTCGCTGCTTTATGGCGTAGTTGGGGAATCATCCCTGAAGCGATTGTCGGTCACAGTGTCGGCGAAGTGGCAGCCGCCCATGTTGCTGGCGTTCTGAGTTTGTCAGATGCCGTCCGGGTGATTTTCCATCGCAGCCGCTTACAAGCAAAAGCTGCAGGACTTGGGAAAATGTTAGCTGTCGGGCTGTCGTCACAGGAAGCAGAACGGTTTCTAGTCGGATACGAAGAGCGTGTTTCTGTAGGAGCTGTTAACAGCCTCAGCTCCGTAACCCTATCCGGAGATGGCAAAGCTTTAGAAGAAATTGCCCAATCTTTAGAGCAAAAACAAATTTTCTGCCGGTTCCTACGGGTGGAGGTGCCTTATCACAGTCCCTTGATGGAGCCTCTAAAAGCAGAATTAGCAGAGTCTTTGGAACTCATTAATCCCCAAAAAGCCGTCATTCCTCTATTCTCCACCGTCACGGGCCAGCAGGTTTCTGGTTCCGAAGTGGATGGTGCCTACTGGGCGCAAAACATGAGGAATCCAGTGCTGTTTGCACTAGCTGTGGACGGACTCTTGCAGGCAGGGTATAACCTATTCCTAGAAATTGGCGCTCATCCAGTTCTAGCCAGTTACATTTGTGAATGTTCCGCTAAAGTCAATCAAACAACGACCGTATTGCCTTCCCTGCGCCGTTCTGAACCCGAACGGGTTATCATGTTGGGGTCTTTTGGCAAGCTATACACCCAGGGTTACCCGGTTGATTGGCATCGACTTTATCAGCAAGGTCAGTTCGTTGGCCTGCCGCCCTATCCCTGGCAGCGAGAGCGTTATTGGAACGAGTCTCCTGAATCGCAGCAAGCTCGGTTGGGACAAACGTACCAGATGTCCGTGCTGGGACTGCCAGTTCATCCCTTGCTGGGAAGCCGTCTGGAATTAGCCCAGCCGGTGTGGAATGGGGCGATTGACAAGGACCGCCTCTGTTATCTCCAAGATCATCGCATCCAGGGAACTGTGGTGTATCCGGCAGCTGCTTATGTGGAAATGGCTCTGGCTGCTGCAAAGGAAATTTTCGGCTCGGCGCATTATGTTTTGGAAGAAATTGAGTTTCACAAAGCGCTATTTTTGGCTGATGAACCAGTAACAGTTCAGCTAAATGTTGATCGCTCCGGTCAAACCTCTTTCGACATCCACAGTCAAGCTAAAGGTGAGAAAGCGTCGTGGGTGCGACACGCCTCGGGCAACTTGTTGGGGAATAAGAATAACAATGCCCCCAAGCCAGTTGTATTGGATGAGATTCGCGATCGCTGTACTAGGGAAATTTCCAAGAGCGCTCTCTATGAGCAGTTCCAAGAAATGGGATTGGAATATGGTCCGAATTTCCAAGGGATCCAACAACTCTGGTATGCTGGCTCAGAAGCTTACGCACGACTCAAAGTTCCTGAAGCTTTAGAGAAACAAATCAAAGACTACCAATTGCATCCGGCTCTCTTGGATGCTTGCTTTCAGGTTATTATTGGTACTGTATCAGAAAAGCAAACTTACCTGCCGGTTGAGATAAAACGACTTCGAGTTTGGGGGCGTCCCGGACTTCAAGTGTGGAGCCACGCCCGACTGGTAGAGCAAAACGCGAAACAGATTAAAGGGGATATCCGACTGCTAGATGAAGCAGGCAACGTGCTGGTTGAAATT
Source organism: Scytonema sp. PCC 10023 (assembly GCF_963920835.1). Lineage (NCBI taxonomy): Bacteria > Bacillati > Cyanobacteriota > Cyanophyceae > Nostocales > Scytonemataceae > Scytonema > Scytonema sp. PCC 10023. Next base: position 96,675 of record NZ_CAWUDP010000002.1, on the reverse strand, counting down.
CAAGGGTTCTGCTGCAAGTCCTTAGGAAAAGCGCAGGAAGCTACTGCAGAAAAAGAGGACTATCTTTACGAATACCAATGGGAGTTGAAAGCACGCCCCGGTCAAGCCTTAGTTTACCAGCCCGCTGATTATCTACCCTCGTCTCAACAAATTGCCGACAGCTTGTCTAGGGTTGCGGCTCACTTGAGCGAGCAATTAGGACGTCCGCATTACTACTCGACGGTGAACCCACAGATGGAGGTTTTGTCTGCTGCTTACGTCTTTAAAGCCCTGCAGCAGCTCGGTTTTAAGCCACAATTGCTTACTCGCATAAGCGCAGAAACTCTTGCAAAGCAACTGGGCGTAGTATCCCAACACCACCGTCTCTTGGGGCGAATGCTGGAAATCATGCACGAAGATGGCGTGCTGCGTCGGGTAGAGGACGAGTGGGAGGTCTGTTTGCTTCCAGAATTCAAAGAACCGCAGGAAATTTGGAAAGAACTTTTGGCGAGATCTCCAGCCTATCAAGCAGAGCTGATGCTGCTAGAACGGTGCGGTGAGAAATTAGCTCAAGTGTTGCGCGGTGAAGTCGATCCGCTGCAACTGATTTTCCCGGAAGGTTCGATGACAATATCGGAGCATCTGTACCAAGACGCGCCGAATTCTCGCATCTATAACCTGCTTGTTCAGAAGGCGATAGGGGCGGCATTGGAGCGCTTACCATCAGGACGAAAAGTGCGGATATTGGAAATTGGTGCGGGGACAGGTTCGATGGCATCTTACGTGCTGCCAAAACTCCCAGTAAAGCAGACGGAATATGTCTTTACGGACGTAACTCAACAGTTTACCACCTCTGCCCAACAGAAATTCAGCGATTATCCTTTCATTGAGTACCGGGTTTTGGATATTGAAACCGACCCTGTTTCCCAAGGATTTGACGCTCATTCATTCGATTTGATTCTGGCAGCCGATGTACTGCACGCCACCCGCGATCTGCGCTCCACCTTGGAGAATGTCAAACAGCTTCTAACATCGCAGGGGTTGTTAATTCTACTAGAGTTGACAAAACCCTCCCGCTTTATGGATCTAGTCTTCGGAATGCTCAAGGGCTGGTGGCTGTTTTCCGATCTCGACTTACGACCAGCACACCCGCTCCTTTGTTCACAAAAATGGCGAGATTTGCTGGCTGATGTCGGGTTTGTTGAAGTTACTGGCATTTCAGATACAGATAGCGCTTCTGAGTCTGTGCAAACCGTGATTTTGGCTACTGGTCCTCAAGTTCAGCTTGAAACTCAAACAGAGTCAATCCTTACAAACAAACCCGAACAGCAGGGAAGTTGGCTGATTTTTACCGACAGATCTGGGGTTGGACAGCAATTAGCACAACGACTTCAAAAACGCTCAGAAATTCCCATTCTCATCTCGCCTGGAGATGCATTTAAATGCCTCGATCCCCATCGGTTCCAAATCCGCCCGGAACATCCAGAAGATATGCAAAAACTCCTGGAAGTTGTGAGTACCAGTCTGCCAGCTTGTCGTGGTGTCGTTCACCTCTGGAGTTTAGACATCACCCCAACCCAAGAAACCACAGTTGCTTCTTTGGAAGAGTCGCTCCCACTGAGTTGTCTGAGCGTTTTGCACTTGGTTCAGGCGTTGGAGCGAGTTGGGAATTCTCCTCGTCTTGTACTGGTAACTCAGGGAGTGCATGCAGTCGGAGAATCGGTCAAGTCAGTTGAGGTGGCTCAGTCTCCCTTGTGGGGTCTTGGTCGGGTGATCAACAATGAATTTCCTAAGTTTCAGTGTACTCGGGTGGATCTAGGCTGTGGCAAAACCCCTGAAGAAATTGAGTCTTTGGAAGCAGAGTTATGGTTAGATCACGGAGAAGATGAAATCGCCTTGCGGGGTGCAGCACGCTACGTTCATCGGTTAATGCCGGTGTCGCTAAAAGATATTGCAACAGTTGAGAAAAAGCAGGTATCTTCTCAACCGTTCCGTTTGGAAATTTCCAAACCAGGAATTTTAGACAATTTAACGCTGCGGGCGATCTCCCGCCCATTACCTGGGCTGGGAGAAGTTGAGATCCAAGTTTGTGCGGCGGGTCTCAACTTCAAGGATGTCGCCAAGGCAATGAACTTGCTGGCTGATGTTAACTTAGAGGGCAATTTTTCCGGGCGATCGCTCGGCTTAGAGTGTGCTGGCATTATTACTGCAATTGGCTCTGGCGTTGAAGGGTTTGAGATAGGCGACCAAGTCATTGCCAGTGCCCCTCATAGTTTTAGCAGTCATACGATCACAGATGCCCGCTTGGTGGTAAAAAAACCCGCACATATCAGTTTTGAAGAAGCTGCTACGATTCCTGCGGTTTTCCTCACAGCTTACTACGCCCTGCACTACCTGGCGCGAATCAGTAAGGGCGATCGCATTCTCATTCACGCTGCCGCAGGAGGTGTGGGTCTTGCCGCCATCCAACTGGCTCAAAAAGCTGGCGCAGAGATTTTTGCCACTGCGGGCAGTCCAGAAAAACGGGAATTTCTCAAAGCGCTGGGCGTTCATCATGTCATGGATTCTCGCTCCACCGCGTTTGCAGAGGAAGTGATGGAACTCACCAACGGCAAAGGAGTCGATATCGTCCTCAACTCTTTGGCGGGAGAAGCGATTCCCAAGAGCCTCTCTGTGCTGGCAAGATTCGGACGTTTTATCGAAATCGGCAAGCGGGATATCGACCAGAACAGTAAATTAGGTCTGCGACCTTTTGGGAATAACCTGTCGTTTTTCGCTGTAGACTTAGACCAACTGTGGCATGAACGCCCTGATTTTGTCCGGTCTTTCTTCGGGGAAGTAATGAAACAGTTTGAGGAGCAAACCCTTCACCCACTGCCCCACCGCGTCTTCCCCATAAGCAAGGCACCAGACGCTTTCCGCTACATGGCCAAAGCATTGCACATTGGCAAAATTGTGGTATCTTTGCAAGACCCAGATGTGGTCCTAGCTCCCGCAGACGAGGAGAAAGTGACATTTCGCAGTGATGGAACTTACCTAATTACTGGCGGACTAGGTGGGTTTAGTTTAGCCGTGGCGAAGTGGTTGGTCAAAAACGGTGCTAAACATTTAGTATTGATGGGACGCAGCGGTGCTGCTTCACCAACCGCATCTGAAGCTGTAAAAACTCTGGAGTCAGCAGGGGCGAGCGTGGTAGTTGCCAAAGCAGACGTGAGCAAAGCAACTCAAGTGGCTAATGTTCTGACTGACATTGAGCAGTCTATGCCGCCGTTGCGAGGGATTATTCACGCTGCAATGGTTCTCGACGATGCTCTGGTGCTGCAATTTTCTGGGGAAAGCTTCGTGAAAGTGATGGCTCCTAAGGTCATCGGTGCCTGGAACTTACACACTCAGACATTAAATACACCGTTGGATTTCTTCGTGAATTTCTCCTCTTTTACTTCAATTGTGGGAAATCCAGGACAGGGGAATTATGCAGCTGCCAATGCTTTTCTTGATGCGCTGGCTCACCACCGCCGCCAATGCGGACTTCCGGCTCTGAGTGTCAACTGGGGAGTCATTGCCGATGTTGGTTTCGTTGCTCGCTCTGGTGAAGTAGGGGAACATTTACAGCGGATTGGAACTAAATCGCTGCCATCGCAGCAAGCGCTAAGAGTGCTGGGAGAATTGCTCCAAGTTGAAGCAGTCCAGACAACCGTGGCACCGATGAACTGGCAGCGGTGGTGCCAGGTTCACGCAGCTGGCGCATCTGGGCGATTCTCTCATCTAGCAGGGGAAGAAGTAGTATCAAAAGAAGCAGGCGACGCTCCAGAAGGAGGTTCATTCCCCAATGCCCTTATGGTTGCAGGACCGGCAGAGCGCCAGCAGTTGGTAGAATCTCGCCTGCTTGAACAAGTTGCACGGGTATTGGGAACTTCTCCTGCCAAGCTAGACAGCTCAAAACCGCTGACCAATTTGGGACTTGACTCGTTAATGGCAGTGGAGCTAAGTAACCGGATCGACAAAGATCTGGGTGTGAGCGTGCCCACAATGAAACTCATGGGGGGTCCAAGTATTTCCCAACTGGCAAAAGAGTTAGTTGAGCAACTAGCGCCAGCCAACTCTATTACCACAGCAACTTCCCAGACACAATCCCACTCCAAGGTTACGGTAGCAGCAACCGATTGGCTCGTCTTCCTCAAGCCGAATCCGGATGCCCGCCTGCGTCTGTTCGGTTTCCCGTACCTTGGAGGAAGTAGCTCCGCATTCCTTTCCTGGTCAGATGACTTGCCACCAGATATAGAAGTCTGTGCACTTCAGCTTCCAGGAGGAACAGACCGTTTGGGCGAACAGCCATTCGACGAGCTAACTCCTCTTGTGGAAACCCTGGCACGAGTTCTGCTTCCTTATTTGGACAAGCCATTCGCTTTCTACGGTCACAGTCTAGGGGCATTGCTGTGCTTTGAACTTGCCCGTTACCTGCGCCGCGAAAATGGTAAAATTCCCACTCACTTATTCATTGGCGCTTTGCACGCTCCCCAACTACCCCATCCATCTTCTTCTATCGCTCAAATCTCTGAGGAGGAGGCGCTCAAAAAAGCATCTCTTATTGATTTACCAGAATCAATTCAGCAAAATACCGAGCTGATGCGGTTGTTGCTACCGGTTTTAAAGGTAGGGGTTTTGATGGTTGAGAATTATACCTACTCCGAGTCAGAGCCATTGGATTGTCCGATTACTGCGTTCGGAGGTATGCAGGACAAGGTGATCACCCAAGAGCATCTCTCGGCTTGGCGCGAACAGACTAGCAGCGCATTTAAGCTGCAAATGTTAAGCGGCAACCACCTATTCCTGCACAGCGACCAAGAGCTGCTTTTGCAAGCGATATCGCAGGATCTGAGGTTAGTTTTGAGTTCGCTTGTCAAGTAGTTTGCCAAAAACTCTAAGGCAGTAATATCACGAGTAGAGACAGTACAGTACCGTCTCTACTCTATCTTTTCAATTATAGAGAGCAACGCCAGAGAAATGATGTCTCTGCATTCTTAATGCCACGCTCTTTAGCAACCACCAGCCCAAGTTACCCATCTGTGGGATATGGTTGTATGTATCGCTTCACTTACTTCGTATTCGGTTATGGTTGCTCCTGTGAAATCAGCGCCGTTGAGTTCTGCTTCATTCAAGTTGCTACCAATCAAATTTGCCTGACGAAGTTTTGCTCCACTTAAATCAGTACCACTGAGTTCTGCTTCACTGAGATTTGCCCCAACTAGATTTGCCTGAACTAAATTTGCAGTCCGCAAATCTGCGCGACTGAGATTAGTTCTCTCTAGGTTGACATTCATCAGGTCTGCGCCAATCAAGTTGATCTCACTCAAGTTAGCATCTCTGAGGTTTGCACCACTTAAATCTGCATCTGTAAGGTTGGCGCGACTTAAATCACATCCACTCAAATTTGCTTGACAAAGGTTGGCTCCACTTAAATCTGCTCCACCAAAATTTGCGCCACTTAAGTCAGTATCACTAAGGTTAGCTTGATGCAAATTTGCTCCATTAAAATCCCGTTCTCCTGCTGCATATCGACTCAGGAGGTGATTAATGTCCATATTATCCGCCTCGCAATGTGTTGACAGGTCAAAAAGTCTATTTATAAGTTGTGTTCTACCCAAACCACACCGAAGACTCTCTTTTAGTTGTCACCAACTAGATTTTTAACTATTGCTTGGAATATTATTTTCATTTTGCAAGAGCTTCTATTTTTTTGAGCATTTCCTTAATGGAAATATATATATTAATTAATGAAGAAATGATTATTTACGCTTAGCTTACCACTAGCGCCATACATAATGAACTGAGAAATATAAACAACCATTAGATGGTCAGGAGTTGATGATCCCAGTTCATGCGGGAGAAAGAATTCCTGAAGTTTTACTGGGTTTGCAGTGATTGGAAACTCGGCGACTAAGTAGGTGGGCATGAAAAAATATAAGATAAACCTAAGCCCCCAGCCCCCAACCCTTGTAAGCGTTGGGGGAGTTACAGCCTCTCCTCTCGCTGCTGTAGAGGAATGGAAGCGAGATTTTAAATTTAATTGTGCCTACCTACTTATTCGTAAATAGACCTCAAGAAGTTTTAACCTAGATTCTTGTGATCAAGTTTTGTTGAATCGTTAATTTTGGCACCGTAAAGGTTAGCAAGATTTAGATAAGCATCGCTGAGGTTGGCGCTGCGGAGGTCAGTATTACTGAGGTTAGCACCGTTAAGGTTAGAAAGTTTGAGGTTGGCATCGCTGAGGTTAGCACCGCTGAGGTTAGCCCCAGTGAGCTTAATACCGCCAAGATTTGCACCATTGAGATTAGCTCCGGTGAGGTTGGCACTGTCAAGATTGGCAAGGCTGAGGTTAGCACTTCTGAGGTCAGCACCTTTAAGGTCAGTTTTAGCAAGGTTTGCCCCACTGAGATCAGCACCATTAAGGTCGGCTTTGCTGAGGTTGACAAGGCTGAGGTTAGCGCCGCTGAGATTAGCCCCACTCAGGTTAGTAAGGCTGAGGTTAGCCCCACTCAGGTTAGTAAGGCTGAGGTTAGCCCCATTCAGGTTAGCCCCACTCAGGTTAGCACCACTCAGATTTGCGCCGCCGAAATTGGTACCACTGAGGTTTGCGCCGCCCAAATCTGCACCACCAAGCTTGGCATTGCTGAGATTGGTTCCGTCAAGGTTGGCATCGTTGAGATTTGCACCACTAAAGTTGGCATTGAATAGGTTAATACCGCTGAGGTTTGCCCCGCCCAAATCTGCTCCTGCAAAGTCTTCAGCAGGCAAGTTCTCAGTTTTTGCTTTGTCAATGCGCACCTTCAAGTTTTGAAGTTCTGGGAAAGATTCTTTAGCCATAGCGCAACTTTGACCAACTTAAGATATATTCCTCTATGACTTTACGAGATATTTAGCTTGCGCCATATCTATCATTCGTTATTATTATTTTTTAGAAAAAAATTACTAATAGAGGATGAACCCCCCAATTGGTTATTTTTGCCCTAGTACAAGGAGCGAACAGTACGCCTCTAATTACCGATTTGCTGGACATTTGTGGAAAAGGCATACATATATCCATCATTACGATGAATTGATGTACAGTACTTGTGCCTTACTGGGCTAACCTTACCGAGTGGTGTTTTCATTTCAAAGACACCACTTTCACGTACAGTTAATCGACCAACATGAGTTCCAGTAAACTTCCCGGTAGGGAGAGTTGCTCGAACCATATCTCCCGTTTGAAAACCAAAAAAGGTTTTGCAACGGGTTTTATGCTTTATAGGGAAGCCGTATTTGTTGGTCACACACATCTGGCGACTCCCCCAGCCTTTTGCTGTAATTAGCAGGGGCTGAGTTGCTGAGATCTGCAAATTCTCTACTACGCCAACACAAGCAGCGTAAGCGCCAATGTGTTTTGGGTAATGACAGCCGAGTGCGATTATATTTGGTTCTACCTCCTGTCCCCACCTCAATTTCAAGACCTGTGTTTTTCAATCTGCCAAACAACGCCCATCGAGTACTATTGACAGAAGCAGCATCCTTAAGAGGTTGCTTGGCTTGTGCCAAAATTCGCTTCACTAGGTCTGGCTTTTTCGTCAAGAAGCTACGAATATCTTGATTGCCTTTCGCTTGATTGCAATCGTGGCAGGCTAGGGTTAGGTTTGAGACCCGATTGCTACCGCCAAGTGATCGAGGCTCGATGTGTTCGATTTCTAGTCGAGTATCAGTCGCACCGCAATAAGCGCACTTTCTTCCCCATTTTTCTAACAAGTACTCCCGTACTTCGTACCCCCACAACGTACCTTGCTGATATTCTGTTCCAGATATTTCTGGGTTTTGCATTGCTTGGGTGTCAAACTTGACCAATTCTTGAGATATCCCAGTTATTGGTACAAAACGACGCAAGCGATTGACAATAGTCATGATGTTTTCTACCCTGGATTGCAAGCTTGGTGGGAGCCATCCTTTTGGTCGAACACGATTAAGAAACCTCGGCTTGCGATACCGAGTTTTACGATTTCGACGATGACGACGAATTGCACGACGAGATTCCAAATCATTCTTTATTTGCTGTCCCCGATGTTGTAATTCTGCACCCCACACAACTTTGTCTTGCTGAACTATTGCTAGACCAGTTGTTTTAGATCCTGGGTCTATTTTGAGTTGGTGGGGTTGTGTCTTTGGGTTGATAACAGCATATTTCAGAATAATCGTAAAGGGATAGCGCCGAAACACTGCTGCGCGTCCTTGTTTGAGTAACCGTCTTGCTTGTCCCGGTGGCACTGGGTCAAGAGGCTGTTTGTTTGTATCTAACACAAATACGAAATTAGACATTTTGTCCTCCCAACTGGGGTTATGTTTTCCGAACCTAAGAGGTTCCGCTTCGCGAACGCCAATGTTATGAAGGCTTTTTGCGCCAACTACACTTGTGTGCGCTAAATACAACAGATGTTTAATAGCTGGCGACAGAGCCGTAAGCTGGAAAGCACTCACGGGTGTCCTGACCGAAATAACGTAGTCATCTAAGACTTAGGAACTGGCTATCCCTTGTCCACTGACATCAACTGTTGTCCAGCTTTGTCAATGTAAGCGCGGATAGCTCGATCACCTGACTCACCAACTGATTCCCCTGCAAGTTAAGGTGGATGTGGTCATGATACAAGGCTTTCGGGTTTTGGTTTGAGTTAAATATTGGCAAAAAATCTACATAAGTTATTTGCTGCGCTTGACAAAATTCCAAAAGGCGCTGACGTGCTTTGATTTCGTAATCGCGGGGTCCAGGTTGACCAATTTCTCGTAGTAAGGGAGTCATGACCAGAAGGAATTGGCTGTTGGCTTGATGTGTCAGCGCTTGGATTTTGCCAATTGCTTCTAAATTCAAACCAACTCTATCGCCGCCTTCATTTTGTACTGCTTCTAGTTCTGGTATCGGCGTTTGCCTTAACATATAACGTTGGAGAACTTCCACCAATGCTAAAGGCGGTTTTTTGTCTGGATAATTGCGATCGCGTCCTACGGGTAAAGCGGTGGGAGATGTCGCAAACAAATCATCGGTATTAATTACTAGGACGACTGCTTGAGCGTTGAAATTACCAAATTTTTGTAAGTAGGCTAATTCATTTCTTGGTCCCCAAGAGTTGGCTGAAGCATTCAGAACTTCTACTTGTTGGAAATTACTAGTAACAGAGTCGCTTAAGGAGCGCAGCAGCAAGCTAGAAATCGTATTATCCTGGTCTGTCCACCAGCCACCATTAACAATAGAATCTCCCAAAAGTAGTACTCGTAAGGTAGAAGGCGAAGGTGTCTTTTGTATCGGCTCACTTCGCATCGAATATTCATTAATCTCAATGCGATGACCAAAGCGACGGGTACGTTGGTTAGGGGCTAACAAATAACCAATCTGCTCATCCGGAATGTATATTAAGGGATTGCCAAACCCGAAGAGCGATCGCAATCCCACCTCTATCACCACAAACAATCCGATAACAAGCACCAAACTGATCAGCAGTACCACTTTCACCGTCAAAAATCCTTTTGTAAAATTATGTAAATAAATATTACGATTTTATCTTTTTAACTTATACCCTTTTGTATAGGAAATCTCGGTTATAAAATTGTATCAAAGCCAATGTATCTCTTAGTAGAAGTACTTAGATTGATGCAAATGTTGCAAAGCTTAAACAAAATGTTATTAATGACTTCGTGTTAAATGCGAACGAAAAGACTAAAATCAAGACGGACAGACTGGTACTCTAACAAAGGAGGATGACAAAGCTATGTCCGACTTAAACCGTGGGATCATGAAATTTGAAGGCGCAGATTCCCCCAAAGTAGTCACCATCTCCTCTGTGGTGCTTTTAGGGTCAATTCTGGTGCTGATCATTTGGGCGCTACAAGCAGCCTACGCAGTTCAGTAATTGGATTATGGACGTCTTAAATTCCGGGAATTAAATGTATCGAAAATGTCATTCTGAGTAAAACCTTAAGCTTATTTATGAGCGCGAGTTTTCCGCTTGGATATGACACAAACCATAAGTTTTCTTTAGTACCGAAAAGGTAACAAAGCATACTTGCTCGACTCGGGTAGGACACTGGCTAGGACGATTTCCGTCACAGCCAAGTGTCTTTGATGATAATGTAATTACAATTAAGAAGAATTTTTATATTTTAAGATTTGAGATTTTAGATTGAAAATAAATCTCAAATCGAAAAGCAAAAATGCTTGAACTCTGGGGTATTGTCATTGTTTTCATTGTCTGCCCTCTCTTGGGTGCTATACCAGTGATTGCTTGGATCACCCAAGCCATGACAGGGCGGCAGCTAGCACAAATTGGTACAGGCAACATCAGTGTTTCATCTGCTTTTTACCACGGCGGGACGGTAGTTGGAATTCTGGCAGTTTGTTCTGAAGCGATTAAAGGCATTGCCGCAGTCTTGCTTACGCGTGCTTTTTTTGGACACGAATCCGCTTGGGAACTGGTTGCTCTGATTGCCTTAGTCGTAGGTCGATACTCAGCAGGTCGAGGAGCGGGTACGACTAATGTTGCCTGGGGATTTACCGTACACGATCCACTGGCGGCAGTGTTTGTATTCTTGATGGCAAGTGCTAGTTTTACGATTCTGCGCTCTAGGCAACTCGCAAAATTTGGAATTTTAATTTTATTCCCTTTGATAGTAGCGCTCCTGCATTATGAACAGCCAGCAAGAATCATCGCAGCTGTTGCGCTTGCGGCGTTACTTGGTTGGATTTACAAACACATTCCTGATGATTTGAATCTTTCTGTTGGACAAGCAAAACCAGAGTCACAAACAGCGTTGAAATTTTTTCGTGGCGCTCAAGATATTCTGACTTTAGATGACGAGTTGGATGCAGCTTTTGTCGGACAAAAGGCAGCGAGATTAGCCGAAATTAAGCGATGGGGTTATCCAGTGCCAAAGGGGTGGATTATTGGTTTGTACGACGATCCCGAACCATTGATAGAGATACTTCAGCCTTCAGAGTTACTGCCGCTTGTGGTGCGTTCCTCGGCAATCGGAGAAGATACGGAACTTGCTTCCGCAGCTGGGCAGTATGAAACGGTTTTAAATGTGACCAGCAAACAGCAGTTGCGAGAAGCGATCGCCCGCTGTCGAGCTTCCTACAATAGTCAAAGAGCAGTACAGTACCGAAGCGATCGCGGATTATTCGATGCAGCAATGGCGGTACTGATTCAACAACAAGTCCAAGGAGTCTATTCTGGCGTTGCTTTTACTCGCGATCCCATTACTAAGCAAGGCGATGCTGTCGTCATAGAAGCTTTGCCAGGAAACGCGACTGGTGTTGTTTCCGGACGAATCACGCCCGAACAATATCGCGCTTATGTCGTCGAGACAGATAATTTTACTTCCATACAATTAGAGGGACAAGGGAACATACCACCAGCATTAATCAAGCAAGTCGCTTACCTATCTCGCCATTTGGAAGAACGTTACCACGGCATTCCTCAAGACATCGAGTGGACATACGACGGTCAAACGCTTTGGGTATTGCAAACTCGACCCGTAACCACCCTACTACCCATTTGGACGCGTAAAATTGCCGCCGAAGTAATCCCCGGATTCATTCGCCCCTTAACTTGGTCGATTAATCGTCCCTTAACTTGTGGCGTCTGGGGAGGAATTTTTGCTTTGGTGCTGGGTGAACGCGCCGTTGGTTTGGACTTTAATCAAACGGCGACATTGCATTATTCCAGAGCCTACTTTAATGCATCCCTCTTAGGAGAGATTTTCCGCCGCATGGGTTTGCCACCTGAAAGTTTGGAGTTTTTAACTAGGGGAGCAAAAATGAGTAAGCCTCCCTTGGATACTACGTTGCGGAATTTCCCTGGACTGCTGCGTTTGCTTGTGCGTGAGTTTTGTTTAACAATGGATTTTCACTGGGATAATCGTAGACGGTTTGTTCCAGCTTTGTCTCACTTGAGTCAGGAATTGGTAGAAGACCTTGACCCAGCAAGGCTGTTGACAAGAGTTGATAACATTCTGGAGTTACTTCGCCGTGCAACGTACTACAGTATATTAGCTCCGTTAAGTGCAGCTTTGCGGCAAGCAATTTTTCGGGTAAAGGATGGGGAGATTGATAACAGTCGGACGCCAGAGGTAGCGGCGTTGCGAGAGATTCAAGATTTAGCTGTAAATGCGAGACAGGTTTTACCTGACTTTGATCCAGACAAGGTATTTGAGCAGTTGGCGCAAACTCCCGAAGGACAAGAGATTGTAGAAAAGTTTGACAAGTTACTTCAGCGTTACGGTTATTTGAGTGAAGTAGGAACTGATATTGCTGTTTCCACTTGGAAAGAAGAACCACAGGCGGTTAAGCAGTTGTTTGTGCAGTTTATGCAGACAAACGAACCGCCAAAGCGCCAAGAACGCCAAGGTAAGAGGAAGAGAGGGTTTGTCCAAAGGCGTGTGAATCTCAAGGGACAAGTGACTGAAGTTTATTCTCGACTCTTAGCTGAGTTGCGCTGGTGTTTTGTGGCGTTGGAGGGGATTTGGTTAAAGTCGGGCTTACTTGAGCAGCCAGGAGATATATTTTTCTTAGAGCTTGAGGAAGTGCGGCGTCTTGTTGAAAGTTTTGAGCCAGATTTTGTCGAACAGTTGCAGGACTTAGTGCAACTGAGACGCACACAACTTGCACAAGATAGTCAGCTTAACCCTGTACCCCTTTTAGTCTACGGCAACAATCCTCCCGCATTCCCTTTCCGAACTGAAATCCCCTCGCCTGATCAGGTATTACAAGGCATTCCCGCCAGTCCTGGACAAGCGGAAGGACGGGTAAAGGTGTTGCGAAATTTACAGGCAGTACCGGATATTGACCGAGACACGATTCTGGTCGTACCTTACACAGATTCTGGTTGGGCACCTGTACTCGTTAGGGCTGGAGGACTGATTGCTGAGGCGGGTGGACGACTTTCTCACGGAGCAATCATAGCTCGCGAGTATGGAATTCCCGCTATTATGGATGTTAAAAGTGCGACATGGATATTGCAGGATGGTCAGAGGGTGCGAATTGATGGGTATAGGGGTACTGTGGAAATATCTAACGACTTAAGACCTGATTTACGACCAGAATGAAACTCACTTGCCTAAATGACTTGCCTGAAGAGCCAGTTTCTCACAACGCTGAAATTAAGAAAAAGGTGATGCTGCGTTTCGGCGATTTGCCTCACCTGACTAACTTTTCTCAGTCACGTTTTGCCCCTGGGCACACAGCACCAGCCCACGCCCATCAGGATATGTGCGAGGTTTTCTTTGTTGAGTCTGGTTCTGGTGTGATTCACATTGATGGTAAAGAGTATCCCTTGATACCAGGAAGTTGTGTAGCGGTTGAACCAGGAGAAGTTCATGAAGTTGTGAATAATGGTTCAACTGAGTTGGTTCTCACTTATTTTGGATTACGAGTTGAAAAATAAGCATAGTTATCGCACAGCTTATCAGCGGTAGATAAAATCGAAACACACACGAACTCTGTTCTTCAATTCTTGCAGAAGTTGCTTGTAGAAAACCTCCCGAAAGAATGGGTCTTGTTCAGACGCCCACTCATCAAATAAGTAAATCGGGCGGTCTTCCAGATAAGCTGTCAGGAGAGCAAGGCGTTTACGCTGTCCTTGCGACAGGTCGGTAGTTGACAGCACCCCCTTGTTAACTACCACTTTATGGCTTAACTGAAGTTGGCTGAGATACTCCTGTGCTTTTGCATCCAAGTCAGTCAAGTTAATCCCCAAAATCCGCTCAAATAGATAGAAATCTGAAAAGACCGCAGAAAAAAGTTGACGATACATCTCTCGATTCTGACTAGTAATCGGTTTCCCATCCCAACGAATCTCACCCGTCTCAGGAATGTATAACCCCGCAATCAGTTTTGCCAGTGTGGACTTGCCACTACCATTTCCTCCTACAATAAACACCAGTTCGCCAGGTTGGAATGTTACATCAATTGGACCAAGGGTAAAATGGCTGTCTTCGGCTTCCCGACAATAAATATGAGTAATTTTAATGAGTTCTATGCTATTGAAAAAATATTGCCGTTGAGGTTGTTCAATTGGTATAGTCTCGGAACGACTAGCTAAAGATAGACCCAATGTATCAATTTTTTGTAAAGCAACACTAGCTTGACTTAGGGCTGGTAAGATTTGCAAGATGCTCTGTAGTGGTCGTATAAGATAGGTGATAGTCAGGATATATCCGGACAGAACTGAAGAATTTGTTGGTGTCAGTTTGGGAAGGGCAAAAACTAACAACCCAAGGGTAGTGAAAAAAAGAAGTTCTCCCAAACTATTAGCGATCGCCAAAATCCTCAAGCTGGTAATTTTATAATCCCGCGATGATGCAGCCGTAGCCTGAAGATCTTCAGTTAGAAATGCTTCTTGGCGAGCGCGGTGCAGTTTAAGTTCTTTAATTCCGTCTGTAATTGCATGAAAGTGCTTAAATAGCTGGTCCTGTTCCTCTCGGGCAAGTTTCCACACACCTTGAGCTTTTGATATAAGTAATTGAACAGAAGCAATCACCACTGCCACAAACATGAGTGTAATTAGGAACACACCCCATGAAAGCCGCAATAGATAAGCTAAACAACCTGCAAACAGTGCAATATTAATACAAAGAAAGGGAATGTCGAATACTGCATTAGAGATTGATTGGATATCGTCCGTCAGTGTTGCTAGAAGGCGGTTCGCCCCCAATTCTTCCAACTGACGCAGGGGGCAAGCCAAAATCCAACCGCTCAAGCGCAACCGTAGCTTATAGATAGCTTCTTGAGACAGACCGACGAGTAGAAATTGAGAGAACAGGCTAGCTAAAAAGGTAACAAATGTTAGCCAAATAAAACTCCAGAAACTCTGACTGGTATATGAGGGAGTGCTGTTAACTGTGTTGTTGATCGTTGCAATCAAAAAGGCGCTACATATTCCACTAACAGCGCCTGTAAGGGCAGCACTTACAACAGCAACAAAAGAAGTACGCAGGAGAAACCAGATGAGATTCATGCAGTGGTCAGGGGTAATTTGTTTTTACACACGGCAAAAATTCTAGTGTTCGCGAATAGAATACACGATTTAAAGTCGGTTAATAAATATATCATTAAAGTGAGAGAAGTGCTTAGTAGAACTAGAAACAGGCACTTTCAACAGGGGTATTGATGCGATGAAAATAGCCATCAGTCCTTGAATACATAGTAATATCAAAATTCTTGTGTATTGAGAGTGTTGATAGCTATGTCAACATATAATCACAACCAATTAATAGCGTAATTCTGAGCAAGCTTAAATCAGCAGACCAAGACTTTTAGGAAAGTCAGAAAAATGCAGCAACTAACTTTTATCCGCAAAGGGCGTCTGGAGTGGAGGGAAGAACATATCTTATGCGACGATTGATGCTGTATAGCGATCAAGTTATCGCAGCAAATCAGCAGGTGGATTCGTACCTGCTTCAACTATTAGGCACTCACGCCGCACGCATTGGCTATATTTCCTCGTCAAGCGATCCAAAACGTCAGTATTTTACAGTAAAACAACAGTACTATCAGCAGTATGGTCTCGAATCGCTCTACGTTGAACTCGATGTGGAATACAAAACAGACCTTCTGGATCCGTTGTTTGCCTGTGATGCGATTCATTTATCTGGCGGTAATACGTATTACTTCTTGTACTGGCTCCAGCAACGCGGTTTGATGGAGCGGCTGCAGCACTATGCTCTCCATCAAGGCGTGTTAATTGGCATTTCGGCTGGCGCAATTATAATGACAGCGGAGATAGGCTCGGCGCGGCTGTGTGGTGATGCGCCGTATCCACCCCTTACCACCTACCAGGGATTAGGTTTAGTAGAGTTTGCGTTTGTGCCGCATGTGCAGGATACACCAGACGAGTATACCCGTATGCAGGCATATGCCAACCACCAGCAACGAGTGCTATACGGCTGTCATGATGGGGATGGGATTGTAGTCGTTGGTGAAACGGTTACGTTAGTTGGCAATGTTGTAACCATGACACCGACAAACGCATGAGTTATGGTTATAGGCTGTACCCTCGATTTCTTCAAGTACTGCAATGTAAGCTGAAATTGCTACAACGCGCCTTGTTGCATAAGAAAAAAGGGTCGAATAATCGCCATAGACTAAATTGGAAGATTGCACGACTTCATCAACGCATTGCCGATACTCGTAAAGACTGGCAATTTAAATTAGCTCATAAGCTTTGCGATGATGCCGGAATGATGTTTGTTGAAGATATTGATTTCCGAACGTGGGCTAAAGGGATGCTGGGTAAGCATACTTTAGATGCAGGATTTGGGCAATTTATCGAAATTCTAAAATGGGTATGTTGGAAACGTGGTGTGTACTTTGACAAAGTAAACAAAGACTACACTTCACCTAAAATAACGCGTTCGTATGGAAGCCCCGAAGTGTGTCTGTCAAGAAATTAAATGAATTGACAGACACACGTTATTTATATCGGGGCAGGAAGGAGATCTCGGCAGATTTATCTGCCGTCATAATTCCTCGCCCAAACTTCAATTAATTCACTGATACTAGTGTTTTGTTGTATAGCTATTTCTTGTAATTTCTTCCATGCCGTCGGAGTAAGCATTAATCTATGAACGCTTTTCATCTCATCATATAAAGCAGGAATATTCCTAAGCCTTTTTTTACCTTTGCCTGTTGACATTTTTAGAACAACGTCTATATACTAAAGTAAGGTTAACAAATAGATAGGGGGTGATGTCAAGTGGCTCGGAGTACGACTCCATCCTTCATAACAGAAGTGCCGTTAATTGTAGACAGCAAGCAGGAAGCAGAGTTACTCTCTCGTTTTCAAGCAGGAAGACAGCTATATAATGCTTGTTTAAACGAAGCGATGAAGCGGCTAGAACTAGTGCGCAATTCCGAGCTATACAAGGCTGCTAGGAAGATTTCTAGGACTAAGAAGAAAGAACGCGGTGACGCTTTCAAGAAAGCAAGAGAACGGTACAGATATTCGGAATATGACTTGCACGCTTTCGCCACAATAACAAGTAAGAATTCTAAGTGGATAGCCGAAAAAATAGATTCTAACACTCAACAGAAACTAGCTACACGGGCATTCAAAGCAAGTGAGAGAGTTATGCTGGGTGTCGCTCTAGATGTGCGGTACAAAGTACCAAGCCGTTTCCGCTCAATGGAAGGCAAGTCCAACAAAACTGGTATTAGATGGAAAGACGATTGTTTGGTATGGGGCAAGCTCATACTAAAACCAATTGTTGACCCAACAAACCAAGTCATTCGGCATGGACTTGAGTCTCCTGTTAAGTATGTTCGGTTGTTGTGGCGCATTTTGAATGGTAAACGTCGTTGGTACGCTCAGTTAATTAATGAAGGATTGCCTTACCAAAAAGAAAAAAACTACATTCTTCACGGTTTAATTGGTTTGGATTTAAATATATCCAATATTGCCTTTGTTGGAGATAATAAGGCGGGATTATTACCTTTTGCAGAAAAAGTTCCCACCTATGAGCATGAGATTACTGTACTGCAAAGAAAGATGCAGCGTTCCCAACGGGTCAATAATCCAGACAATTACGAGCCAGATTTTGAAATTAAGAAAGGTCATCGCACTGTCAAGAAAAAAGGTAAGGTAAAAAAAGGCAAGTGGGGATGGAAGCGCTCCAGAAATTATAAAAAAGCTGCCCAAAAGAAACGAGAATTGCAACGTAAAAAAGCAGCATATGCTAAAAGCCAAAACCGCAAAACAGTTAACGAAATTTTGCGGCATGGCAACGTAATTAAGACTGAAAAAGTCAGTGTAAAAGGTTGGCAGAAGCGTTATGGTAAAGCCATATCTGCCAAGTCTCCCAGTTTCGTTCAATCGGAATTGCAACGCAAAGTTGAAAAAACTGGCGGTCAATTCATCACTTTTTCTACTTCATCGACGGCACTCTCTCAAACTCATTTAGACGGTAGTCGTACCAAGAAATCTCTGTCTCAACGAGTTCATCATGATGCAACAGGTATTAAAATGCATCGCGATTTGTTTAGTGCGTACTTGAGTAGATTCGTTAATCAAGACGATAGACTGTCAGTGCAAGATGCCCGTAACGGGTATCGTGGGGCGGAGCCGCTCCTAACAGAGGCATGGCAGGAGTCTTTAAACCGCGAACGAGTAGGCTCGTCCTTTCTTTGGGTTGATTGCCCTAGAGCGGTTCTCTGACAAGCTGAAAAACGTTGACCAGATAGCCAACTCGCGCAGGAGTTCGGGCAACAAGTCAACGCCAACTTTCAGCCAGAATCCGCGCTTTTATAAAGCGCGGTGTGGCTCAAAAGTATGCCTACAATGTAATACCTACACCGGGAAAAAGGAATTAAAGGACAGAGTTTATTCTTGTCCTGAATGCGGCTACATCACTCATCGAGACGTAGCAGCCGCACAAGTGATCCGCAATCGTGGTGAGACAGCGCTATGCAGGAGGGTTTCCCGACAGCCAGGCGACTGCGTGCCTCTTACAGAGGAGCTACGCTAACGCCGAAGGCGTGTCGAAGACATACCCGAAGGGGATCTCTGGGCTCTTGTCGCAGCCTGGAAGAAAATGCCTGTGGAAACGGTCTGACGGGGACTGGCAACAGTCTAGTTAAGAGTCGAAAAAGCAGCGAAGTTGGGTGGAGAGGCATCTCTTAAGAGTGCCTCCTAACATATGCCTGAGAATCCCCGCGCATTTATGCCGGGGAGTACGTCAACCAGATATATCAGTATCCCCTACGACTCGCAAGATTCCCCAAAGTCCCTGCGAGACAGCCCACTTTAGCACGCCGCTGCGGTAGGCGTGGTCGCCCGTATGCTCGGGGATGAACTCAAAGGTGCGGATCGTGGCGCAGCTGATGGCCGACTCGGAGGCCACCTTCGGCTGCTTCTCGCGAGAGAGAAACCGCCATTCTGGCCAGGTAACTCCATGAATGGTGAAGCTGTGGTTGCGCGGCTTGTCGCACGCGCCCACCAGATGGAAGCGCACTGTCTTTCCCACAGGCACGCACCACACTGGCGTAGCGGGGTTCGGGTTCGCTAACCAATCCCTAGAGTTTGCGCAATCACAGCGCGGTTCATCGTTCGGTCCCACAGGCTCAGTGCGATAGTTAAACCCCTTCTGCCCCTGGTCTTCGGGGTCGGGTTCGTCTTCGCCGGGATCTGCCGGAATATCAGGAATCGGGAAGTTGACGTTACCGTTCAGATAGAGACGCAGCCCATCCTGGAGCAGAAGGACGATCTCTTCGCTTTGCTCCTCACCGCGAAGGATTGTTGCCCGCGTGCCGTACCATGCTTCCGGTGCATTTTCGCTGGCTGTCGCCTCGTTCTCGCCCACTGCTAACGGTGTGGCGTCCTCGGCCTCGACGATGAGCGCACCAATTAAGCCATGGTGGCGGTGGTTGCGGAAGTCCGCCATGTCCTGTAGCAACACGGGGCCGATTGGCTCATCGGCGTTGGATCTTCTGGGAAGCCGGGTGGCGTACCAGGTGTAGGTGCGACTGGCACCGGGCGGGATCGTCTGCTCGGGGTTCAGTCCTACATTGGCACCATCGTCCCGCGTGATGTCATACTCCAGAAGATCCGCGTGTAGAGAGACGTGGCTGGACACGGGGCGTTCCGGACGGAACGTGCGGGGGTCGCGCTCCTCCACCGGCACTTTCGGCGCAAACGGCTCCGGGTGCAGGTGTTCCGGAAGGCGGTTTTCCACCGTCACCTTCACCCACTCCCCTTCGCGACAGCGCAGCACGAGGGGCTCGAGTATGCCCGTAGTTGGGACAGGGTGTTCCCTTCCGTCAGGAGAGGTCACCGAGACCAGTCGGTAGACCAGCCCGAACGGATCTACCAGATCTGGCTCCCGATAGACCAGCCGTCGGGGTTCTGCAACCACGTGGAAGGAGCGAACACTGGCACCACACGGAACCTTGGTTTCTGGAGCCGCTTCGACCTCGACGACCACCGGTAAGGACGCCTCCCCCCCAGTTGTCACGGTATCTGTCTGGGCTACGGGAACTGTCTCCTCCCCTTCTGCTGCTGTGTCTTCATCTTGCAGTCGGCGCAGGTCTCCGGTCTCCGACGGTAGTGCGGATTTCTGGAAGGCGCGAATGAGGCCCCAACAGCCTAGCCACAGGTCGTCCGCGCCAGAGAGCTTGTAAAGGTAGTCTCCGGGACCAAACTGCTCGTGGTTGATAAAGGTAAACGCCTCCGCGATGCCAAACGTCTGCTGGTTGCGGACGGGGGAGTCCACATTCACGCGGAAGCGTCGCCAGCGCATGCCGTGGATCTGGAAGCTGTGCTGCTCCTCGTGGGAGCCCTGTACCAGCCGAAACCAGATCGGGTCGTTCTCGAACGCAGCGAACCGGGTAGTGGCTGGATCCGGGTGGTGGCGGGAGCTAAACCAGAAAGCGGGATCGCCCCCGCGCTCGCGAATGGGCTCGTTGCGATAGTTCAGTGCCATGACGCCCTGGTCCCCGTGGCCGCCGGGGTGTGCCGGCGGGTTGAGCGGCTCTCCAGTGCGGTCGAACATGGGGATAAAATCCCCGATGGCAATGCAGAACTCACGAACCCAGTTCGTGTCCGGAAGCCCTTCCGCACGTGCGACCTTGGTCTGCACGCTTTCACGGAGTTTGAGCCTAGCCTGCAGGCCGCTAACGATCTCGCGGTTGGAGAAGTTGTCATAGAACTTTGCGCCAATGGGCTCCACAATTAGCGCCCCGAACAGGCCGTGCTTTTGACGGTAGTTGGCGAAGAGGTGATCGTGGAAGAAGATCGTCCCGAACTCCTGGTCCGCCCACCAGCGGTAGACCATTTTTCTACCAAGCCGGGGACCGCTGATATAATTCCAGCCTACGCTCGCGCCATCGCCGCAAATGGGGTCGAACTTCACCATGTGGACGTGCATGCTACACTCGCCCTCCCACGGTCGTTCGGGGCACGGGGGGAACGGCGGGTCGAAGGCGGTGCCTTCGATTCTCGGCGGCAGGCGGTTAGCCAGCGTGAGGTTCAGGATCTGTCCGTGTTGGGCCCGGAAAAAGAGCGGCTCCTTCGGACCGGGGCGGCCGTCGGGGTCACCCTCCGCAGCGAGGTAGTACAGGTGCCCGTCTGGATCGAACCAGCCGTGGTCGTTGTACTCGATCCTCTTGCGTGTCACAACCACGTCATGGGAGATGACCTTTCCGTCGTTCTGCTGGAACTCCGGGAGCTTCGCCCACTCCTCGTCCTGCTGCTTGGCCACGCGGTTGCGCGTAAACATCTCGCCCGGCACGGGCTGCTCGTTAAAAGCGTTCCGTTCGAGGTCGGTGGGCAGGAGCCGGTAGTCGAAGTCTGTCGGCATGGCTGTGTTCCGGAGCGGCCACGGGGGCGTGGGTGACTTCTGGCGGATTTCCCCGGGAATGTAGAGCGGGTAGCCGGGCCGTATGGCTGTGGGTTGGGGAGGCGGGTCTCGGTCGGGGAGCGGTAGCAGGCGTTCAATCGGCGTGCCGTCCGGATAGCGCCCGATGCGGCGACCACGGTAGATCGGGTCGCTACTCTGGAGGAAGTCGCCGTCCTTCCCATCTTGCCGAGTCTCGAAGGTGCGGAAAATGCCCCACATGCCCTCGTGGAAGTGGGGGTAGAGGTGGCAGTGCCAGATGACATCCCCGGCGACCTGGTGGCGGTTGCCGGCCCCCCACACGGGCTCAATGGTGTGCCCGGTCTGCGGGCTGAAGGAGATGGCGTCGATTCGCGGGGAATTCTGGTCCTGCGGCACGGCGTGCCATTCGTAGAGGTGGAGGTGGAAGACGTGCGTCTCCTTCACCCCAGCGTGTACGAGCCGGATCCGAACGGGGTCGCCGATGTAGGCCTTGAGGATGGGGGTGACGGGGTCTCCAAACATCCAGGAACTGTGGTGCTGCTCCTCATTAAGGACAGGCAGCTTTAGGAAATGCCCTTCGCGCAGGAGCCGCCAGAGAGTGCGCTCCCGGTTGATCATCGGCTCAGCCCGGTACGAAATGGGCATAATCGGCAGTTGATCCACATGCTCACCATGCCCCCCGCCGCCGTGACCCCCGCTGCTGCCCCGGTCACAAGGGTCGCGCTCTAACAGACCGTGGGGCGGCTGGAACTCCGGTTCGTCGTGGAAGATGATGACGAACTCCCGATGGGCTTCCTTATTGAAGTTAGGGTACGGGCATGGCTTGGGCCAGGGGTGATTGTCGAGGGTCGTGTGCGACTCGCGGATCGACTCCGTCTGGGCCGGACCTGGCGGGAGGATGTCTAGGTACAGCCCGTCCAGCTCTTGGAACGCGCCCCGCTCGTCCTCGGAACGGCGACCGGTGACCGGGTCGCGCCAAATTGAGCCTGTCGGCTCCACCACCAGCGCGCCAAACAGGCCATGGACGTTCGTCCCGTCCTCCCCGCCGGAATAGTTCCCGCCATCGTGGAAGGGGAAGACGCCTTCATGGTTGCAAATCCACGTGTATATTCGTCGTCCATCGGGCGGCGTAAGGCTGGAATCGTTCTCGCCTACGTGGGAGCCATCATCCATCTTCACGTCGTATCCGTCCCCGACGAGGTGGAGACCCACATGCCGCCCACTTACCTCGTTGTGGAGATCCACCTGAAGGCGATCGCACTTCCGAGCGCGTAGCACGAGTGGACGCACAAGGGGATGCGGCTGGCGCGCTTCCTGAGGGTTGGATGGCAGAGAAACGCCGATCTTCTGCGCGCGCTCCTTCGCCTGCTTGTACCATTCTTCCGGCATATCGTCGTGTCCGCCATGGTCGCCTGCTCCTTGCGGTAAGCCGACCCTTGCTAGTGCCCGGATATATTTCAGAATCGGGACGTTTTCGGTAAGGGCGAAGATGAGACCGTTGTGGTCGTGATCCCCTTCTTTATTGAAATAGATTGTTATTTGAAGCGCCGTGACGTGATAGGTGAGCGTTGAGATGGAACTGTCTGATGCTGTCGGATTTTCTTCCTTCATATGTTTCTCCTAAGAACGTTCTTAAGCTGAAGAATTACTTGACAGGCTGTGTGGCTTGCACTCGCAGATTATTGCTTCAGCGAGTGTTCGGTTGCGGGAGGTTCCGCAACTTCACTCCTCATGTGCCCCAAAATATGTAGTAGATTTACGTATTATATTTACAACATCAAAACAACCAAATTCCACAGGTTGATTGAAACTTATACGATTTAATTTTCTCAAACTAGACCAGTGATTCGGTGAAAATAAAATCTTTTTGGGTAATTCAACCCGCTTTTTGGGTGAATTCCCTAATGAACAAATACCTAGCCCGTTTTACCAAAGCCGGGCTTTTCACTTTAAGGTATCTGAGTTCGACGTAAGCACTTTATACCAAGTTGCCAAAGTTAGTATTGTTACATTTTTGACATTGAACACAGCCAAGTAAATCCCACCTTTTAGTCTCACTGGACATGCGGTTGTGGTGATTCTTATTGGACAAACTCAAACTGGATTACCAATCGGGATGCAAATTGTCGGCAAGCGCTGGAAAGAGATGGAATTGCTGGCTATTGCCCAACAACTTACTCAAATCACCAGAGACTTCCAACACCCACCTGGTTATTAAGAGCAATTTTAACCATAGCAGCAATAATCCTGCACTTTAAGACTTTTTAGGATATCCAAAAAGCTAGAAATCTATTTCCAAATCTATAAAAATTTAATAAATTAATGCAAATTCACATCTAGAGTAACAACACAATTAGCGTGAAAATATTTTAATATTAATACTCTACATTACAAAAACAGAATAATTATAGAGGAAATTCCCAGCAGGGTGTATACCAGAAGTAGATAATTCGAGGTATGTACTACCAACAATACAGCCAATGAAACACCGCGCACTGCTGTTAGTCAATCATCATGCCCGCCAAGCACAAAAGCGCTTACCTGAGGTGAAACGCACTCTTGAGCAACTGGGCTTGAATTTGATTGAGGAGTCTACTGAACAACCACAACACCTTTATGATGTCATCAAACGTTATCAGCACGAAGTTGACTTAGTTATCGTTGGTGGTGGTGATGGCACTCTCAATGCTGCGGTAGATGCTTTGGTAGAAACGCAGTTAACACTGGGTATTCTACCTTTGGGAACCGCCAACGACTTAGCTAGGACTTTGGGAATTCCTAACTCTCTCCCCGACGCCTGTAAAATTATTGCTAATGGTGAAGTACGACGCATTGATTTGGGATCGGTAAATGGTAAACACTTTTTCAACGTTGCAAGCTGTGGGCTGAGTGTGAAAATTACGCAGCGACTGACTAAAAAAGCCAAGCGTCGTTGGGGAATATTGGCTTACCTGATCACAGCATTGCAAGTCATTTGGGAATCTCGACCTTTTAGCGTAGAGATTCGCATGAATGACCAATCAATAAGAGTGAAAACGGTGCAAATTGCCGTAGGAAATGGTCGATATTACGGCGGTGGAATGGCAGTAGTTCCTGATGCCACCATTGATGATCAAAGGTTGGATCTGTACAGCTTGGAAATTGAACGCTGGTGGCAAATTATTCCCTTATTACCTGCCATGCGACAAGGACGACACATTCATTCGCAGAGTGTTCGCGCCTTTAGTGGTCAAGAAATTGAAATTTATACACGCAAACCGCGCCCTATCAATACAGATGGTGAAATTACAACCTACACTCCTGCTCACTTCCGCGTCATCCCGAACGCTTTAAGCGTTTTAGTACCATCAAATGAATCATGAATGATGAATAAGTACGTTAAAAAAGAAGAGAATTCATAATTCATAATTCATAATTACAATGCATCTAAAATTTTCCCAAGATATTAAGTTCCTGCTGCAAAGGTTAGGTCAACAGCCACTAAGTCTTGGCGATATTCTAGCAGAAACCTCAGAACGTGGTTTTAGCTTGGTAATAGTATTATTGGTTTTGCCATTTTTGTTTCCTGTCCCACCTGGGTTAACTGGACCATTCGGTGGAGCTTGCTTGATATTGTCAGTACAGATGGCTTTGGGAAGGCGATCGCCTTGGCTTCCTAAAAAAATTGCTACATATAAATTTCCCCGTGGGTTTACCCAGATAATTTTAAGTCATCTACAAAAAGTAACCAAAATATTAGAAAAAATTACCCGTCCCCGATTGGCAAAAATAGCAGAGAATCCTTTTACTTGGCGATTAAACGGTCTTTGTATTTCTTGGTTAGCAATCTTGCTAATTTTACCAATTCCTCTTACCAATCCTATCCCTCCAGTGGGAATATTACTCTTGGCAGTAGCCACTATAGAATCTGATGGTTTATTGATGTGCGTTGGCTACGTTTTCACCGTTTTGACGAGTTTCCTATTTGGATTCATCATTTATGCTTTGTGGATGGCTCCCAGTTTATTGCCACAAGTTTTCCAATAATTTGTTGAGATTAGGTGTAAGTTGTCATATGGAAAAGGTGAAAGTAAATTTTAATTTTTCATTTGAATTGTTTTGCCTACCTACATCATTCATAAGAAAAACCCTCAGCCACAGACTGAGGGCGGCAATTAGGGTGCATCTACCATCTCTTTATCCGCGATGAATATCTCTGATTCCGGAAAAATTCAAAAAAGCAGGGGGAAAGGAGGAGACTATTTTTGCTTATCCTCCAGACCGCGCACTCGTTTAAGTACCGGAATATACTGGTTAATCATCCAGATAAGAACCTCTATTGTGGAGTCTCCTTGCTGAATGCGGTTTTTGCTTTGTATGCCAATAAGTATTGTTTGAATAATGAACAACCCAGTAATTATTTGGCGATAGAACACTTGACGAGTGCTTTGGCGTTGCTTGCGCTGAGAGTGCATTTGTTTACCTCACCTCAATTTCAAATCGAGGTTAAGGTTGGGGTCTATTGACAAGTAAATTTTCCCAAGCAAGCTCAAAAGCCTCTTAGAATCTACATAGGGTGCTTGGGAAAGATGTCTCGCTTGGGACAGCCTACGTTTTTTTTGAAAAAATTTTTGCTGTTTGATTGCAATACTCAGATGGGGCGGAATCTTAGCTACGATGCTGGTAGAGAACAAGCAAAGATATTGCTTAGTGCCTTACTGTCCTTTATGGAAGATTTGGGGGAATCAAAGGACTGTAAAGCCGATTGGCAAGCGGGTACTGAGTTATGGGTGACGCATTCCACCTTGGAAGGACTGGCAGAACTGACGAAGAGATATGGTGATAGCTTAGACACGGAGGAAATTAGGAATGCGCTTCGCTGTCTGATAGCCTTGAAAATTATCGATGACAAACGCGAACAAATTAGCGCCACCACCAAAACAAACTCAAAGGTGTGGCGTTTTGCGTTAAGCTTTCCCAGTATCGACACAGAAGAAAACCTCAACTGGTTGTTTGAATCAGATGGGGAATGGGATAAACGCCGCCAAGCTCAAAAATCCAAGCCTGGTAAAGTTCCCAAGCATACAGCAGCAAAATCTCAGGGCGTTGACTGGTCGAAAATCTGCCGCACCATGTTGGAAAAGCAGAAGCGCCTCACCACAAATGAGCTGCTATTTGCTAATGAGGACATGAAGTTTGAGCTAGACGACATTCATGTTCCCCTAGCACTGATGCAGCGTACCAAACCCGATAGGCGCAGTGGGGATGTTTCACCAGAACAAGGTTCCCAACTCTTACAACCAAGTGGGTACGAGGAAAAGCACCGGTTTAAGCACGAGGATTTTTTGGCGGAAGTCCTGGAAAAAGGCGTCGGCAAAACCTACGTGAGGAAATGGGCGATCCAAAACAGCAAGGTTCCTTATTTTGGTGGGCGCTACGGTTGGGATGGCTGAATGAAATTGGACTTGCAGCGGAGTCAGTAACTAAAGAGAAAGTTTACGCTTTCTACCATCCCACTTTTCAGGAATATTTCGCGGCGCTGGCGATCGCCGATTGGCATTTTTTCCTCAACCACATTCCCGACAACCCCGTGCAAGGTACTTACCGCATTTTTGAGCCGCACTGGAAAGAGGTGATTTTGCTCTGGTTGGGGCGTGATAAAGATGAAGTGCCAGATAAACACAAGGAAGAGTTTATCAAGGCGTTGGTGGAATTCGATGATGGGTTCTACAATCTCTATGGGTTGCAAGCTTACTTCTTAGCAGCAGAGGGTGTTGCAGAATTTGCAGATTGTAGTGCTGATGAGATTGTGATGCAGATTGTCCAGTGGGCTTTTGGTTACTTCGATAGCACACAACAGAAATGGCAGCAATTTTATCCTCTGGACAAGAAAGCTAAGAAATTACTTAGAAAGACTCTTCGTAACAAAGTAATTGTTTCCTTAACTCAATTATTGCAAAATCTTCACGATGAAGAAAATCATAGAAAGGTTATTGATAACAACGGTTTGCCA
Source organism: Scytonema sp. PCC 10023 (assembly GCF_963920835.1). Classification (NCBI taxonomy): domain Bacteria; kingdom Bacillati; phylum Cyanobacteriota; class Cyanophyceae; order Nostocales; family Scytonemataceae; genus Scytonema; species Scytonema sp. PCC 10023. Next base: position 69,326 of record NZ_CAWUDP010000002.1, on the reverse strand, counting down.
AATGCCCAATCTATTATTGGGGAAATAGCATTGTCTTTGTTAGAATTATGTCCAGAGCATTTGGAAGCCATAAAAGCAGTAAAAAAGCTAATCAATGATAGTTATAACGAAGGTATATTACCAGGTTTTTTGAAAGAATTTGAATTCAATCATCAAGTGACTTATCTGAAAAAACTTATTTTATCGGATTCAGACCACAACGAAAAATCAACTGAAAATTACGACCCAGAAAATTGTACTCTTAGTAGCCCAGAAGAAATTATTGACTTGATTTACTTGCTGAAAAATTCTGAAAATGGTAATGCTCTGCAAGCTGAAGCCATGTCTAAATTACAAAAAATAGTGACTGGTAATCCAAAGGCAATTCCTCCCCTTATTCAAGTTATAAAACAGTCACTTCGATCTCCTCAAGAAAATGATTACTATCCCTTATTCAAAGCTATAGAATGCATCTCTCGAATCGGTAGTGGTTCCTCAGAGGTTGCTAATGTTTTGATTGAAGTAGTAAGTAAGGATTCAGATTATAGTAATGATGCTATTAAGCCCAAAGCTATCGGTGCTTTGATAAGCATTGGTGCTGGCAACCAGGATGTCTTCAACTTTTTGATAACGTTAATACACAATGATAATGAGAAGGACAAATGGAACTGGCATCTTCGTACGAACGCACTTGGAGGATTAGGGGTAATCCTTAGGGGTGATATGTTTTGGTCAGCGGTTACTAACTTAAAGAGATACATACAAAATTCTGTTTCTCAGAATAATCGTGCTTTGTATGTGGAGTCATATTGGACACTTTTCTACTGTGCGGAAAACATGACTTACCCAGCCTTCTACCAAGCATGGCATCAGCAAGAGGGCGAAGGAAATACAAATACTCCCATCACCCAAACCCTCAACCAAGCTGACTTACCCCAAAGCCTTCAAAGTGCGATCGCCAACGACTCCCAACTCAGCCAAACCATCCACCTAATCTGCATCAACACCAGCAAATTCATCAACCCGGATAACCCCGCCGCTAAAATTTACACTGAAATGGTCAAAGGTGGCTGTTCCAAGTGCGAAGATGGCACCCCGAAGACAATGGCGGAACTGCAAACCTATTGGGACTTGCTAGAAAGCAACAAGCGGGTGGTTTTAGTATTTTACGAAAGCAAGGGGTCAACATCCCAAGGATTAAGCCAAGCATTCCTCAACAACATCAGTAAATTTGACGGCGCTATTTGTGTCATCAACCACGAAACCAAAGACGACATTCCCGTAAAATTCTTCACGCCCAGCCAAGCAATTCAAGATTTCGTACAGTGGCTACGAGATATTTGATACTTAATTCCTAAGCATCTAATGGTATTTTCGCCTTTTGAAACACCTGTTCAGCACTAAATTCCAGTCCCTCGAACAGGGAATCTGTGAGTAATTCCTCTCCCATATAAGTTTGAGGTGCTGCATCTGGGTAAAAAACGGTAATGCTTCTAGCTTTACTATCTACCACCCAAACCCGTTGCACCTGAGCGTCTAAATAATCTTTTGCTTTAGCAGCCATTTGTCCAAAGGTTTGTCCCGGCGAAATTATCTCAATTACTAAATCCGGGGGAACAGGGCAAGCTTCGTCTTCATCCCAGTTGGCGGGTAAACGTTCATAAGAAATGTACAATAGGTCGGGTGTCGGCACCCAATCTCGCCCCCGACGAGTTAGCGTAATTGCCCACTCTGGGTAGACTTCTCCCCGTCCCTCACACCATTGCTCAATGAAATAAAGAAGTACGCGGGTAAGCTTAGAGTGAAAAAACTTGGGTGACATTTTAGGAATTACCTGACCATCAACCAGTTCGTAGGTGATATCTCCCTCGCCTGGGGGAAGATTCAGGAACTGTTGCAAGGTCAGTTGATTGTTTGCCTGAAGTATCATGCCGCAGATTAGCCGGGGGCTAATTTAATTGTAATTGGGTAGTATCTTGCATCGGTGCCAACCACTGCAAGGGGTTATAAATCCCGCAGCAAGTAGCGAAAGTCCTCGATCCTTCGAGAACGCTACGCGTACAGAGGACTAAACCCTATTGAGGGTATCGATTTCACTCCACTTGAGTGGACTTAAGCTATGAGCCTGAGATTGAAATCTCAGGCGGGCGTAAGGGTTGCGCTGGTTGCTTGAGAATCATCCAGTCCGGTGAGGTTATTGCATTCCCTGCAATACCTGTCGAATGGTATCCGATGGCACTTCATCAGTAATCGTCACCACACCAATTTGCGTTGGCAGAATAAACCTTACTTTACCGGCTTTGACTTTCTTATCAAGTTGCAAAGACTCAATAATTCCTTCAATATCTACCCCAGCTGGCAACTTCGTCGGTAAACCCGCTTTTTGAATCAGGGCGTCTTGACGTTCTGTCTCTTCCTTTTGCCACATTCCCAGTTCCACAGCAATCTGTCCTGCTGCTACCATACCAATGGCGACTGCTTCACCATGATTGACGACTTTATAACCCGTCAAGCTTTCCACTGCATGCCCGATGGTATGACCGTAGTTGAGAATAGCCCGCAGCCCGGCTTCTTTCTCATCTTTGCCGACGACATCGGCTTTCGCTTGACAAGAACGCGTTAATATGCTTTCTATCAATTCTGGCTTGACGTAACGGAGTTGATCCAGGCGTTTGCTCGCTTCCATCTCGGCAAACAATTCGGCATCCCAAATCACGCCGTACTTAATCACTTCTGCCATTCCAGCGCGAAACTCACGCATAGGTAGAGTTTTCAGCACTTCTGGGTCAATTAAAACCAAGCGCGGCTGATGGAATGCGCCAATCAAGTTTTTGCCTTGGGGATGATTGACGCCAGTTTTGCCACCAATTGCCGAATCCACCATCGCTAAAAGTGAGGTTGGCACTTGTACCACGTTAATGCCTCGCAACCAAGTCGCAGCGGCAAAGCCAGTCATATCCCCAATGACTCCTCCCCCTAAAGCTACCATAGTTGAGGAGCGTTCTATACGGTTTTCTAGGGCAGTATCGTAGATTTTCTGCACAGAACTCAGGGTTTTGTAGCGTTCACCCGGTGGTAATGTGCAACTTGCAACTTCAAAGCCAGCCGCTTCCAAAGATGCGATCGCCCTTTCGCCATAATGCTTAAAAATTGTCGGGTTAGAAACCACCAGGACTTTTTTGCCCAGCTTTAGATTGCTCATCATCTCGCCCAGTTGATCTATGCCCCCTGGAGCGATCGCCTCCGGCGCTGCGCTTTGCGCAATCGCAATCTCATAAGACTGTTGTGGTAAATTTACGTTAATAGAAGCCATCACCAAATCCCTTTGCAAGCGCCCGACGGCTGTATTCTACAGCATTAGCACTGCCTATTCCCGTATGCAAGACGCTTTTTGGTTGAACTTTTCCAAGCTGGGTTCAGGGGGTAGGGGCGCGGCGACCTTGCACCCGTAGGGTGTCAGGGATTAAATTTACTTTAATATTCCCCTACACCCTAACCCAAATTAATTCGTAGTCTCCTGAATCACCTCACCAGGACCGTTAATCTCAACGGATCTGTTACCAGCTTGGTCAACAGAGATGCGGAATTGCCGTCCACCCTGAGAACTGGTATAACTTGTCTGTTGATCTGAATTTTGAACTTGAACAGGAGCAGCGTTCAACTGTAGCTTATTTGTTGTCTTATCAAAGACATTCATCCGTGTTTGGGTTCCTTGGCGAAAAACCCTCACACTATAGTTTGGTGTTTGGAAGGTAGCGACTGTCGTTTGTGGTGCAGTGCGTATGCTAGCAGGTTTCTTGACTGTTTGGGCGGCAACAATGCCTGTTTCAAACCCTAACCCAGTCATAACTACCAAAGCGCTCGCAATAAAAGCGTATTTCATAGTCTTAAGGAGCTATTTTATTGTTATAATCACAACAAATATTGATTATTCTAACTATAAGTCTCACGTTCTTAGTGATGAACTAAAAAAAGCTTCAACAAATATTTTTATTGAGCGTATCTTCTGTAAATGATTCAATAATATTTATAAACGATTATGGAGAAACTTCAATGTTTGGTGTCATAGCTTACATAGCCTTCTTGGCTCTATTCTTCGGTATTGCTGTTGGGTTGCTTTTCGGTTTGCGTGCTGCTAAAATCATCTAACTGATTTTTTGGAGTCTCGCGCAAAGGCGCAGAGGCGCAAAGTTTTCTTGAGCGTCTGGGCGGCTTTGCGCAAAGTTATCATCCAACCACGGTTTCTCTAGAGGCTTTGTGTTGATTTACGAAAGGAGAACGCACCTCTAGACCAAGCAAATTCAGCATTTCCTGGTCAGCATTGTACCCTGGGCAGGGAGTGGTAACGGTTAACATCTGCCCATTGTCACTGGAAAAGATAGAATTGGCTCCCGCCAAGAAGCATAAAGTCTGTTCTACCTGTGAAAGTCTAGCTCTACCTGCGCTAAGACGAACATCAGATGCAGGCATTAAAATACGCGCTGTGGCAATCATTCGCACCACATCCCAAATCGGAACATCGGGCTGATTTTCTAGGGGTGTACCCTCAACTTGTGAGAGAATATTGATAGGCACCGACTCTGGATGTGGATGCAGGGTTGCTAGAGTGTGCAACATAGACACGCGGTCATCCACGGTTTCGCCTAAGCCGAGTATACCACCGGAACATACAGTCACATTTGTTTGCCGGACATTGTTAATGGTGTTGAGGCGATCGCTGTAAGTCCTCGTTGTAATGATCGTGCTGTAGTAGTCCTGGGAGGTATCTAAATTATGGTTGTAGGCGTAAAGTCCTGCTTCTTCCAAACGCTGGGCTTGTGTTTGAGTCAGCATACCCAAGGTGCAGCAAACCTCTAATCCTAATGCTGTCACCTCTTTAACCATTTCCAACACTTGCTCAAATTGGGAGTTATCGCGTACCTCTCGCCAAGCAGCGCCCATGCACACACGACTCACACCATTTTCTTTGGCTTGTTGGGCAATACTCACGACTGTTTCTTTTTCTAGGAGGGCTTGTGGCTTCACCTCTGTTTTGTAGCGGGAGGACTGGGCACAGTAGCTACAATCTTCTGGACAACCCCCTGTTTTGATAGATATCAGCTTACAAACTTGTATTTTTCTTGAGTCATGGAATTGGCGATGCACGCTAGCAGCTTGATAAACAAGGTCTAGGAATGGTGTATCATGTATTTCGCGTATTTCTGATTCTTGCCAATTGTACCGTATTACTACTGACATCTCTATCCTTTGTAAGGTTTTTGCATAATTTTAGCTCTTCCTGAAGTGTTAACTAACCGATGTTGGTAATACAGCAAGCCTGACTGCTGCTAAATTATGAAGGGTGGCTAATAGCTTTTGGAACAAATATTCAGTAGTCTATGGAATTGCAACTGCCCAATATTACAACAAAACGGCTGTTATTAAGACTAGCAACTCAGGAGGATATCTCGGCAATCCTGAAATTTTATACGGAAAACAAAACATATCTCACTCCATTCTCTCCTCCTTGGTCTGATAATTTTTTCACTAGAGAGTATTGGCAGAATCAGTTAGAAAATAACTATTTAGAATTTATTAACGATATATCATTAAGATTATTTATTTTTCCTAAAAATAAACAAGAAATAATTATTGGACTTATCAACTTTACTAATTTTGTCAGAAGAGCCGCACAGTACTGTAATGTAGGATACGGTCTTGCAGAAGCTGAACAAGGAAAAGGTTATATGACAGAAGCACTGCAAGCAGGTGTTCACTATGTATTTCAAGAATTAAACATGCACCGAATCATGGCAAATTATATGCCTCACAACCAGCGCAGCGGCAATGTACTGAAAAGGTTAGGATTTGTCGTGGAAGGGTATGCCAGGGACTATCTATTCATCAATGGAAAATGGCAAGACCACATCCTTACAAGTATCACGAATCCTAACTGGCAGACAAACCCGTAAGCTTTTACACATCCAATTCAAGGATTGAAATCGCAACAGGACTAAACTCTACAACAATTTTGGATAACTCGGATAAAAGTAATGACTTTGGCTGAAACTGTAAACAACACGAATTCTACCAATCCTTTTCTCAATCTCAACTACGAAAGAGCCCTAGAATCTTTAGGCGATGAGTACTATGATGAAGTTGGGGCAGCAGAATTTTCTCAACACATCCTACGCTGGCGCAACGATGCAATCCTGCCCCGGCTAGGACTCGATCCCCAATTAGTAAAAGACGAAGACTTTATCTGTGCCTTTGGCAAATTTGAGGGACGAAAACCGCTTTTGGCGCTGCGTTACCACGGTTATCAATTTGGTGAATATAACCCTTTTTTAGGTGATGGTAGGGGCTTTCTCTACGGACAAGTACGCGGTACTGATGGCGAACTATACGACTTAGGCACCAAAGGTTCCGGTAAAACTCCTTACTCCCGTGGTGGCGATGGTATGCTGACACTTAAAGGTGGAGTACGGGAAGTTATTGCTGCGGAAATGTTACACCACTTGGGTGTACGTACTTCACGCTGTTTGACCATGATTGAAACAGGCTTATCCCTTTGGCGGGGTGATGAACCTTCTCCTACCCGTTCCTCAGTCATTGTCAGGATGAACCGATCGCACATTCGATTTGGCACTTTTGAACGACTGCACTATCTACGACGTCCGGATTTGACCCAAAAGCTATTAGACCATGTCATTGAGCAGTATTATCGACATCTCATCGGCGAAAAAGATAAGTACGCTCTATTTTACGCAGATTTAGTCAAACGGACAGCAGAACTGGTAGCGCAATGGATGGCAGCTGGTTTTTGTCATGCAGTGCTAAACACAGACAATATGTCAATTACAGGGGAGAGTTTTGACTACGGTCCTTATGCGTTCATTCCCAGTTACGACCCCTACTTTACCGCTGCCTATTTCGATTATTATGGACGCTATAGTTATACTCATCAACCTAGTATTTGTAAGTGGAACTTAGAAATACTCCAGGAGGCACTCAAAGCTGTTATTAAGCAAGCTGATATGCAGACTGGATTAGCGAGATTTGATGAGCATTATCAGAACGAATACCGCTCTATGATGTTGAAGAAGTTGGGTTTTGAGCAGTTGTCACATCTAGAAGCCGATGAACTGTTAAACCTAACGATTCAATTTTTGCAAGATAGCAAAGTTGGTTATCACGAATTCTTTTACGAGATGGCTCGCACCTTTTCATTGAAATGGCGAGATGAACCAGGCTTGATTATGGCAGATTCAGATATTGTACCAGCATCAGGGACATCAGAAATTTTTGATAGTTGGTGTATACTGTACCATAAGATTTTGAATAATTTTGACCCTGAGCAAACAAACATCATTGCCCAAACTCTCGCTCGTTACAATCCGAAAACTGTGATACTCAGACCAGTCATTGAATCAATTTGGGAACCCATTGCTCAAGAAGACAATTGGCAGCCTTTTTATGAGTTAATTAAGCGCATTCAGTCTGGAAGTTAGCGAGATGAACTGTTTGCAGATTAATTGGTGCTTATCAAATAAGTAGGGTGCGTTAACGTAGTGGAACGCACCCTACTTATTTAAGACATTACAGTGCCCAATAGTGTTGTATAAGACAACATGGTTCATTTAGTCATGCTAATCTAATCCTTAAACATCCCCCACCCCCGATCCTCGGCATAGGGGGAATCTAGCCCTATCTGAACCATATTGCTGTATAAAAGCAGCTATAAAACATTAACAATACCTTCACCAAAATGCCCTCACTCTGTAAGAGTGGGAGCAACGTGGCTACACAAACAAAGCTTGTCTGCGTAGCCTGTAAGGCATAGATTTGGTGGTGCTTCTAGGTGGGCGGTTCTGAATTCCCCACTGATTCATACTCACTTGTGAATACTAAATTCTTCTTCAAGATTTTATTTATATTCAATTCTTAAATCGCTATTAAACAATTCTTAAATTAACTAAATTCTCATCTTAAATAAAAAAAAATATCATTCATTTACAATCTCATTTTCTGAGATAAATTTTATCCTGCACTACCTTAACACCCTAGAAAATTTGGAAGATAATGGCACAAACAAAGGCGATTTGGAACCCGTCTGTGTTGGCTCATAAGCTTGTTGGTAGGATTAACTATTTTTTCTATCAACTTTCAGTAGGTCGGTTTCGGGGATTTGATTTGTATCTTAATTCTCCTGATCGCCTGGTATTGGAAGATGTGATTATTCCTTACTTTCTCTCTCGTTCTGAATATCACAAAATACTTTTTGTTGGGTGCGATTGGTACACCAAACCCTACAGAAAATTATTCCGAAACAAGGAATACTGGACAATAGAAATTGAGGAATGGAGAAAAAAGTATGGCGCTGAAAGACATATCGTAGATGGTCTTCAGAACTTAAGCCTTCACATCCAAAGTGGTTATTTTGATGTCATTATTTGCAACGGGGTATTCGGACATGGACTTAATGTCAAGGAGGATATGGAAGAAGCATTGAACCAATGTTTTAATGCTCTGCGTGAAGGAGGTGTTTTAGTCTTTGGTTGGAATAATGTTCCTCAGTATGCACCTTTTCCTGTGACTACCGAGTGTGAAAATTTTAAAAAATTTAAACCCTATGTCTTTGAGCCTTTTCCCACTTCCGAATATTTAGTACCAAACACTGAATACAAGCACACATTTGATTTCTATAAAAAGCCAGTGGCAAGTTGAAATAAATGACTTGCTATAGCAATCCTCCGCACATTTGTGTGAAAGTGCCTGCTTTGTAAGTCCGGAGGACAGGCTGCGCCAACCCCTAGCGTGTCCGTAAGCTCAGATCTTGCACCCTTCGGGTATGCCTTCGGCACGCCTGACGGCGAACGCCAGTCCCCTGGGCGCGGGAAACCCGCCTGCTTTCTCTGGACTCACCATTCTCAACAAGAGCCAGAGGCTCTAATATCTCGTTACCAGGTTGAACCTGGTAACGAGGGTTTGGAGCCTCTGACGACTCACTGTTGCAACTCTTGCAAGATCTCAGTAAATATCATGTTCGGCTAATTACCCTTAATTCCCCAAGAATCCCACCCCGCCTTTGACTTACGTCAAAGTCTCCCCTCCGGTGCTTGCGGGGAGGGGTTGGGGGTGGGGTCCTTTTTATGGTCAATTAAACGGAGTTGATGCAATCTAAACATCTTTTGGTCGATAGACTGCACCAAACGAGTGGTCAGAATTAACTTCAATCACTAAATCAACAAACGTAGGAAATTTGACCAACGGACTGATAAACAATTCTGGGTGCAGAGAACGCCAAAAATAATTGACAAATTCCTCCACCTCTTTTTCGCTCATTCCTGATTTACCAGCAGCAATCATTTGGCGTTCCGCTTGTTTGCGCCATTCTAAGGAAAGGCGGTAATCTTTGGGATACAGCAAAATTAAGTTATCCAACTGCTCCCACAGTGGTAGATAGTCGCTGAGTTTGCTATTCATCTCACGGGCAAACGCCTTATCCTCATCTGTGAGAATTGGCGGCGCTGGGCTGTCAAATGCAGCAGAGTCAATTGGTCGCACACCCACAAACCAACCTTCAAACAAGACAATATCCACATTCTCTACAATTTCCGGAGTCGTTCTATCACCGACGCCCCCGTGAAGAGATTTATCAAAGCGGGGAACAGCTACTGGGCTTTTGCACTCGCGAATTTGGTTAAGTACAGTTAAACCCAGTTCTACATCGTGTGTTCCTGGGGGACCACGCCAAATGAAGCGCGGGTCTTTTTGTTTTAATGCCAAGCGCTCATTATACGTTTTATACAAGTCATCCAAAGATAGACTGAGGGTGCGGTATCCCAACTGCTTAAGAATTAAGCAGAGATTGCCGCACAATGTCGTTTTGCCGGTGCCTTGTCCTCCTAAAATACCTTGTATGAAGGGACGCCCCAGCTGTTGGCGATAAGATGCAAGTTGTCTTGCCAAAGATAGCCACAAATCATTATTAGTCATTAGTCATTAGTCATTAGTCATTAGTCATTAGTCAATAGTCATTAGTCATTAGTCATTAGCCAACAGTCACAAATTATTCTCCCTCACTCACTCCCTCACTCCCTCCCTCCCTCCCTCATCCCCCTCATCCCCCTCATATCTCCCTCATCCCCCTCATCTCTGTTCAAGAACCAAGCTTGAACGCTTCCAAAAACAAGCTGTAAATCAGACCAATTTTGAGGATATTGAGACATTCTACCCAAAGCGCTTGTCGCTCTCGTATGCTACGACCATAAAATATTCTGCTGCTGACTTCTGTCAACACCACGAGAAACCCAGCCATAACAACGTCCCATTCAGCAGCTTGTCCAGCTGTGGTAGCAACTGCGCTTCCGAGAAAAAAACCGAACAAAAAACTGATTATCAGAAGCGAAAACCGCCGCCAAGGATTGAAAAACCATACCCTTAAGCGCAACGCAATGGTGTTGAATAGGTTGTTTAGACGTGTGTTTTGCATAAATGGGACTTCCGAAATGATTAAACGTGTATGGGAATTGAGGCGCAGCGCTTTGCGTTTGTACCTTGGAGGAACTCCCCTACCGGATTTGAAGGAAAAGTTAAGAAATTATGAAATATCCCTATATAGAGGATATCGGTCTAGCGTAAGCTTGTTTAAATAGTATTGTGGGTATCTTTGGAATTTTCAGCAACAATATAAAATATATACTTTTCTTCATTACGAGCAGCAGCATAGCTGTTTTGCTCAAACAGCTATACATGATATATTTCACGCACTAGCTCCCAAAGAGCCTTTGGTGGACAACTTTCTTGTTGCTCTTACCAGAACAAAGCTGCGACTTGGTCTAGCCCAAACAATAAATCCTTATTTGTAATATATATTACCATGAAGCCGTCGGTGTACCCGTACACTGTTCTGGTAGCTTATTCATTGGGACTGCTTTTTCTACCAATGGGATGCCGTCAGACAAGTGTATCCTTTGACTCAACAGAACTAGAAACATCTTCTCTACCGCCTGCTCAGACACACCAAGAACAGAGCACGGCGTCATCCGTCTCCACTGTCTCCAATTCAATGCCCACACCAAAAAGTCAACGAGTAGAAAGCAGCAGTGGGGACAACAATACCGTTATCACATATCGTCAGGGTTCAGGTGGGAAAGCAGTGAATCAAGGAACTTTACGGATGAGCAACCAAACCAATCAACCCGTGCGCCTTGCCTTACTGGCGCGGCGCTCTTTAAGCAAAGGTTCCTCTGGACAAACTAAAGATGCCGTCCCAGCACATTGGGATTTTGCTCCTAAAGAAGGTCATGACAAGGGGCTGATTCTAGCTTTGCCTAATGGTAAGCTAGAACTGGAAAAGGGAGATATTTTAGTTGCCTTTGCACAGGATGGTTCCCGCCGCTACTGGGGTCCATATGTTGTTGGGGAAACTTCCTCTCCTAGTTGGAATTCCCAAAACAAAGAATGGCAACTCGTTCTTAGTCATTAGTCATTAGTCATTAGTCATGGGTTTAGAGTCTTTGCCTGATTTAGAACAGCAGGAACTAAGAAGCTGAGCTAAAGTCATCTTGATTAATTTAGTATTGACTTTTGTACTATTGACTCATAAGTCATAACTAGTCACTAATAATGAATGACTGATGACTGATGACTAATCACTAATGACTAATCGCGCTTTAGATCGATGGTTTAACAATATAGGCAAGCGTCCAGCCCTCGCTGTGACTGTGTCGATTTTATGGTTACTTTTGATAAGTGGGGTTGCTTTCTTTTGGCATTTGGGCAGTCTCGGCTTAATTGATGAGACAGAGCCACTGTTTGCCGAAGCCTCGCGCCAAATGTTAGTTACAGGTGATTGGATCACTCCGTTCTTCAATGGCGAAACTCGTTTCGATAAACCTGCTTTAATTTACTGGTGTCAGGCGATCGCCTACTCAATTTTTGGAGTCAATGAATGGTCAGTACGTTTGCCTTCGGCGCTTGCTGCACTCGGCTTGATAACTTTGGCATATTACACTATACAGTGGTATTTGGCAAGAGAAGACTACCTTGATCAAAAAGTTCGCCCGACTCGACGCTGGTTAACCGCTGCTTTGGGAGCGGCTATCATGGCACTCAATCCAGAAATGATTGTTTGGGGGAGAGCAGGTGTTTCGGATATGCTGCTCGTTGCGTGCATGGACTCAGCGTTGTTGTGCTTTTTTCTCGGGTATGCCCAACCCTCAAAATCAGAAGTGAAAGCACGGTGGTATTTAGCTTTTTATATCCTCATTGCTGGTGCGATTTTAACCAAAGGACCAGTGGGAATTGTCTTACCTGCGCTGATTATCGGCATATTTTTGCTTTATATGGGAAACGCAAAAGAAGTTTTGCGGGAAATGCGTCCTGTTACAGGTTTGCTCATTACCCTATGCTTATCATTACCTTGGTATGTGCTGGTTATTTGGCGCAATGGCGAAAATTATATTAACTCGTTTTTTGGTTACCACAATGTTGAACGATTTACAAGCGTCGTCAATCGCCACTCAGCGCCTTGGTATTTTTACTTTATTATAGTGTTGCTGGGTTTTGCACCATACTCGGTGTACTTGCCTTTAGCAATGGCAAGGCTGAAGTTTTGGCAGCGAAACTACTGGCGATCGCAAGAACGCTCTAGCCAACTTGGTTTATTTGCCTTTTTCTGGTTTATTACTATCTTTGGCTTTTTCACCATTGCTGTAACCAAACTCCCAAGCTACGTATTGCCCTTGATGCCAGCAGCAGCTATTTTGGTAGCACTGCTGTGGAGCGACCTGTTGACGGGAGCAACAACGAGACATCAAAAGACGAGGAACATAACGGAGATAGGCAAGCAACACCTTCCTCATCCTCCTCATCCCCCTCATCCTCCCTATACTCCCCTCCTCATAACAGGCTGGGTGAATGTGGCGTTGTTATCAGCACTGGCGGTGGCAATGTTTTACGTTCCTCAGTTAATAAAAGATCCGGCTGCACCCAACTTCCACAAATTGTTTGAACAGTCAGGTTTAACTGTATTGGGAGGTGTGCTTTGGCTGCTTTGTGCTGTTGTGCTGGCGGTACTACTTGTGCGTCGTCGTTACCAGCCTGTGTTAATGGTGAATGTGTTGGGATTTGCGGCGTTTATGGTTTTTGTCCTCACACCTTGTTTGTTTTTGATCGATCAGGAACGGCAGCTACCTTTACGGCAATTGTCTGCGATCGCCGTGCAAGCACAAAAACCCAATGAAGAACTGGTTATGGTGGGCTTCAAAAAACCTACAGTAGTTTTTTATACTCGTCGTCCCGTCACCTATGTGAAAGTGTCTTCGGTTGCTGGAAAATATATTCAAGACAAAGCCGCAAAGAATGCACAGCCTGCCTCAGTGCTGGTTCTTGCCCAGCCGAAAAAGTTTCCTCAAATGGGCTTAAAGCGTAGCGATTATGAAAATTTAGGCACCAGTGGTGCTTATGAACTGATTCGAGTTCCTTTTAAAAATCCGTCAACCCCTTCCCCGTAATAACTTATCCGGCGTTGCTGATTCTAAGTATGAATTTAGGTTCGCGCAAAGGCGCAAAGGCGAGCCAGCGCCCTTTGGAGGGTCTCCCTCCGCAGGCGACTGGCGTTGCAAAGATAAGGGTAAGCAAGAAAATTTCATACCTCAATTCAGCAACGCCTTTTTTTAAATTTTGAATGAGCGAATTTGAGCGCACTGAGGATCATGAGTCCAGATCCAAAGCTTTATTAACCTCGTTTAGCAAGTCCTCCATTGATATAGAGCGGGGTAAGATTTGGCAGGCAATAGTACTTACCACAGTTTCTATCGACTCCAATTTTTCATCTGTGTCGTTTGGGGAAATGTCAGGTTGTTCATCTTCAACCTCATGGGGATTTAATCGTTGGTCGAGCAGCAAAACTGGTGGTAAGTTAAAAGGCAACTGTCCTAAAGCTTTCAGGGCTGAGTACACTTCTTTTGGAATGGGAGACTCTCCCAAGCAAATCAGCAATAAGTCAACACTTTGATGGCGAATTTGCTGTAGCAGTTCTGCCCAAGACCGACTCATGGATGCTTTCAAGCCAGCTGTTTGCAGGTACTGAATCAAAGCTTGGAACCACTCAGAACCACGAGAAATCGTTAAGGGACACAAACCATTCTCCCCAGCAATGTGCCTACTCAATGAGGAGTTTTTTTCTGTGCGATAACTGCTCACCTGCTTGTGTCTTACCTCTGGTAAATCCGGCAGAATTGCTAAATCCACCACTAAGATGCTGGGTGGGCAGCATGCACCAGATGCAATTTGCAAAACTGACAATAAAGCTTCTGTTTTCCCAGCATTATGAAACTTATCTGTGCCTAATGGCGTTAAGCAAGGGAACACAGAGAGCTTTGGCATCGCAGAAGCAGTTTGTGTCGTTGAGACATTACAAGTCACTAGTGGCAGATCTGCCAAACGGGGGTGTTGACTGAGTTGTTTTAGCAAAGCTTCGGCTGCTGGCATTTCTGTATCGAGCAAAACGACATCAAACTGCCAAACGCGAGCCAGGAGTTCTGCCTGATCCAGGTCATCCACTTCTATGACTCGGTGCTGTTGAAGTAACGGTTGCGATGTCAGAGATTCACACTCAGCATTGACCAACCTCAAAATTTTTAGTGGTGTGTTATTGCGGTGAATTTCTCCATTATCTGATTTTTGCTGTTTTGCTTCTGGTGGAGCACACAGACTTTCTACCAGCGGTGTTAAAACCTGATGCTGTACTGGTAAGCTCAAGAAACCATCTGCTCGGTTGGCAAATGCTTGCTCTTTTTCAGCTCCTGTTGCTGTCACAATCACGGGAATGTGACGAGTTGCGCCATCGGATTTGAGCAAGGTTAGGACATCCCAACCCGACAGCAAAGGAAGCAAGGGATTGAGGAAGATAGCTTTGGGTTGCAAGCGCCGAGCTTTTTCTACTGCTTCACATCCTGAGCGAGCAATCACGACCCGATAACCCAAACCTGTCAATTGTTCGGTCAAGTCTTCAATATACCGAGCTACTGCCTCCACTACCAACACTAGCGATTTAGAAGATGTCGGGTGATGGGGTGATGACGGGGCGTAGACGACGGGAGGGCGGCGGCTTCCCCTAGATCTAGAATGAGTTTCCCGTACAGCCTCAGGGGGCGAAACTAAGGGTAGGGTAGGGTTCGAGTGAGGGGGCGAAAAAGAATTTCTTTCTATCTCCTCATCTCCCAATCGCCCCACTTCTTTAGGAGGACTGGGGGGTAGGAGTAGTGTAAACTGGCTACCCTTACCTTCACGCGACAAGAAGCTGACATCGCCACCGTGGAGACGAGCCAAAGCTCTAGTTAATACAAGCCCCAAACCTGTTCCTTCATGCTGGCGGGTGAGGGGATTTTCCAGTTGTTGGAATTTCTGAAAGATTAAATGCTGCTGGTGTTCGGGAATACCAATGCCTGTATCCCAAACTGTAAAGGCAATCCAACCTTCCCAACGACTGACCGACAGCCCGATTTCACCAGCTGTTTCAGTAAATTTGAAGGCATTAGAAAGCAGGTGTACCAGCATCTGGCGCATCCGCAGCTCATCCGCCATAATCTGGTCTAAGCCAGGTTCAATTGAGAGGCTAAATTGGTGTTCTTCTGCAGGCGTACTTTGAGCTTGGGATTTTAATGAACCTCTGCTACTTTGGGTATGAATCGCCTTTGCCTCAGAGACAGCGCGATCGCACACAGCTTGAATGTTGACGTTGGTGAGCGTCAACTCCATTTGTCCCGTCTCCATACGGGTCAAATCCAAAATATCATTGACCACACTCATTAGGTGGCGTCCACTTTGATGAATCAGTCCTGCATAACGGGCTTGACGCTCGTTTAATTCTCCCAATTGCTGATCCACGAGTAACCGTGATAATCCCAAAACGGCAGTGAGAGGAGTTTTGAGTTCATGACTGATACAAGCTAAAAACTCATCCTTTAACCGATTAAGTTGAATTAAATCGGCATTTTTTGCGGCTAGTTCTTTACAAAGCTGCTGCTGTTCGGTGACATCCGTCGCTAGCATCAGCCACAAATCACTATTGAGTGCTGAATTTTGAGTGGGCAGTGTTTTGAAATCAGTACTCAGGGCTTTTAAATCAGGGCTGTCCAAGGGAATTTTGGCAAACTGCCAAACTCGCTCCTGACCATTTTGCACTTCTACTACACAAGTACAAGTCCCTAACTGACTATCCAAAAAGCAGCGATTTAATCCAGGTTCCTCTAAAGACTGTTCTTGCACCCCAGGAGTGCGAGGAGTCGCCAATGTTGACCGAGGTGACACACCTTTTTGAGGCATCACTTCGTTCACAGCTGACAAAGAATTTTCTTCACCAAAATACTCATTGCTGCCAAAGGAATAAACTTTGGTTGGCGTTTGAGTGGCGTATTCTAATTTCTTGGCTGGAGCATTTGCCAAAATCGCTTCTACCTGTCGCTTGACTCCTTCTGGATCTTTCAATGCTCCCAATTGTTGCCACCAAGCCGGGTTTTGCGTTACCACTTCGCCATTGCTTGTTTGTAACATTAATGGCCAAGGCAATCGTTCTAATAACTCCACCAGTGGCTTACATTCTCGTCTTTGCTGAGGTGCGTAACTTATGCTAATAGTATCTTTTTGTTCATATGCTTCATTAGAATTACTCAAAAGCTTTGCACAAGACTTGTGAAGCGTTTTCCTTGAATTTGTGCGCCTAGTCCCCTTAGAAGTTTCAGTTTCCAATTTTTGCTTGCTCAAAAACCCCAACAAACGCGAGGTATCCACAAGCCCCAAAAATTTGCCATCCAAGTCAATCAATGCCCAATCTAAATTCGTGTTTCCCTGGGTCTTTTGAAAGCGCAAAAACGAACTAAATTGCTCCACATTGAAAGAAGCTGGTATTGTCTGTATAGGTTCAATGAGACCTTGACCCAGTGTCGAGAGGGGTTGCTGTAAGTCTACAAACTTAGAACGACCTTCGCCTTGCTCTGCTGTGAGTAATTGTGGTAATAAACGGGCAGAGTAAATTAATCCTAACAAGCATTTTTGCTTATCCAAGACTGCCAGGCGATCGCACTGCTGTTGTTGAAAAATCTCCAGCACAACTGCCACAGTAGTCGTTTCTACGCAGTTGGGTACGGTTGCTATAAATTCATATAACGGGTACTTTAGCATTGACATATGGCGATGAGGTCGTCCTTCTTATGCGGTTTACTTCCAGCACCACCAGCTAACTGCCAAAAAAGCTTTCGGTGTTTGGGTATGAAGCTATATCCTCTAAGAAGACTGAGTCTAACATTTTTGTCATAAATTGAACGCCTTAGAGACAAAGAGCTTCTTTGTTCCTGACAAATTCTTTGTCAGCAAGAGTGGTTAAAGTAGGGCATTTCCCTTTGCTGCCTAGCAGTTTGGAGGAACCCCCAAACTTCTGTCAGCCACCAATCTTTGAAGAAGCTCTTCTAAGAAAGCGGGAAAGCCGCCCTTCGGGTATTACGGGCGTCAACACCGATGTTAACAAGAGTGTTGAAACTCATAATCGATAGCGACAGCTACAACAATTATGGATCTAAAGATTCGCTCTAGAACCTTTAGGAATTATAATGATTTATAATGCGACAATCATTTACCTTCGTTTAAGTATCTTATTGAGGAGCAAAGTAAAGAAATCTGTATTTAGATAGATATGAAGCAAGCAAATCACGAACTAACTACAGCAAGCACAGTGAGTTAGGGTGGCAAATGTCCACTTCCATTTCAGCTATACCACTAACTCCAATCAGTTAGTCCTTTTGTGGGCATTACTTGCAAGCGAGCGAAAGTGGAGTTCACCAGAAGTCATCCTCATTTCCGTTTCTCAGCGTGAACGCCTCTTCAACCACCCACTAAATTTTACAACTTTGTGGCAACAGGTTGTTAATTATTTACCACTATTTGTTGACAGAGAGGAAGTTTTTTGGGTAAGGTAGCGAATTTGCTTTGCACTTAATGATATGGTCTGGAAATGCTTGCTCTTGTCATAACCGAGAATAGTTTTGGTAGGCTGAGCAACTAGATGTATCAAAACAAATGTTATTACCCATAGAGATTCTTCAGCAATATTGTAGACCATTTTGGGCTACTCAAGCTGAGTTTACGATTGAACAAAGGTTACTCGGGTGGATTGTGCGGCGTGAGTGATGTTACTCTTGCCGAGCTTTGCCAGTTTTGGCTGGTAGCCACCACAAGTACCAATCTTTCAGTATTTACTCAATTGGCTGCAAAAAAATCTAAATAAAGTATTAAGCTTTAATTGTTCTTATGCTGTTAAATAGCACAAGCTAGAATCCCACCAGTTTTTTCAACAAATGACGACGAGAGCCGAACAACAGGCATTGTTGCAACAACTCAAATCAGAGTACCGTCAAATTCTCATAAATTACTTTATCACCACAGAGGAAACACTAAAAGAGAAAATTGATAAATTTATCCATGCAGTATTTTATGGTAATATTCCTGTGCCCCAAATCATCGAAATTCACATGGAACTTATTGACGAGTTTTCCCAGCAGCTAAAATTGGAAGGACGGAGCGATGAAGCCTTACTTGATTACCGTCTGACATTGATTGATATACTAGCTCACTTATGTGAACTTTATCGTTGTTCGATTCCTAAATAGAATAACTTAATCAAAGTTCAGCCGCCCTTGTTGGTGGAAGTCGCCCTTTGAATTCAGGAAGAAGATAGCATCTAGCTCCTTCTATCTTTACTTATAGCCTGTACCTTTTATGAATAAACCAAGAAAAACCTATGTTCTCAAGC
The DNA here is from genome assembly GCF_963920835.1 of Scytonema sp. PCC 10023. NCBI lineage: Bacteria > Bacillati > Cyanobacteriota > Cyanophyceae > Nostocales > Scytonemataceae > Scytonema > Scytonema sp. PCC 10023. The sequence goes on along the minus strand of NZ_CAWUDP010000002.1, from coordinate 50,554 downwards.
TTTATGTAGCAGGCAACACTGCAAACTCAGTACGGGCATTAAAAATACTCAAAAACATTTTAGAACAAGAGTTTCAAGGCGTTTATGCTTTGAAAGTTATTGATGTACTGAAAAGCCCACAACTGGCAGAAGAAGATAAGATATTAGCAACACCGACATTATCTAAAATTTTGCCTCCACCCGTTCGGAAAATTATTGGAGATCTGTCAGATAGAGAAAGAGTATTAATTGGATTGGATTTGCTTTATGAAGAACTGAGTGAAGATGAGCAAGAACAATTTGAAGAGTAGACTATATAACAAAACAATACTGACGACAGAAACGACATAGTTTATTAATAAAATAACTGGGTCTCATCCCGATTTATAAGCGTTAGCAATGAATGATAAAGAAAATTTAGAGCAAAATAAAACACCGACATATACAGGTGTAGAAAAAATTCGGACAATGATAGAAGGCTTTGACGATATTAGTCATGGAGGGTTACCTGTAGGAAGAACGACCTTATTCAGCGGCACATCTGGAACGGGCAAAACTTTATTTTCTCTGCAATTTCTTTACAACGGTATTACCTACTTTGATGACCCAGGAGTCTTTGTTACATTTGAAGAATCTCCCAGTGATATTATAAAAAATGCTGGTATTTTTGGTTGGGATTTACCGCGCTTGATGAGTGAAGGAAAATTATTTATACTCGATGCTTCTCCCGATCCAGAGGGGCAAGATGTCGTGGGTAACTTTGACCTTTCTGCCCTGATTGAGCGCCTGCAATATGCTATTCGTAAATATAAGGCAAAACGTGTTTCTATTGACTCAGTCACAGCAGTCTTTCAACAGTATGAAGCTGGAGGAGTGGTGCGGCGAGAAATATTTCGTCTGGTAGCGCGTCTCAAACAACTAGGTGTCACCACGATTATAACCACAGAACGCACGGAAGAGTACGGGCCTGTTGCCTGTTATGGGGTAGAAGAATTTGTTTCCGATAATGTGGCGATCGTCCGTAATGTTTTAGAAGGAGAACGTCGCCGTCGGACAATTGAAATACTCAAACTGCGCGGTACGACACATATGAAGGGTGAATATCCTTTTACAATTACCAATCAAGGGATTAACATTTTTCCATTAGGAGCGATGCGCTTAACTCAACGGTCTTCAAATGTCAGGGTATCTTCTGGCGTGAAAACCTTAGATCAAATGTGCGGCGGTGGTTTCTTCAAAGATTCGATTATTTTAGCAACAGGAGCAACTGGTACTGGGAAAACTCTATTGGTTAGTAAGTTTCTGCAAACTGGTTGTTTCCACGGGGAACGGTCGATATTATTTGCCTATGAAGAATCACGCGCTCAACTATCTCGCAACGCTTCCTCATGGGGAATTGATTTTGAGGATTTAGAACGTCAAGGTTTGCTAAAAATAATTTGTACATATCCTGAATCAACTGGTTTGGAAGACCACTTACAAATTATTAAGTCAGAAATTGCTGAATTTAAACCATCTCGTATTGCTATTGACTCTCTTAGCGCGTTAGCAAGAGGTGTAAGCAATAATGCATTCCGGCAATTTGTCATCGGTGTTACGGGTTACGCCAAGCAAGAAGAAATTACAGGCTTTTTTACCAACACAACCGACCAATTTATGGGGTCGCATTCGATTACAGACTCCCATATTTCTACGATTACTGACACAATTTTGATGTTACAGTATGTAGAAATTCGTGGAGAGATGTCGCGGGCGATCAACGTATTTAAAATGCGCGGTTCATGGCATGACAAGGGTATCCGCGAATATAATATTACGGCTGATGGTCCCGAAATTAAAGATTCTTTCCGCAACTATGAACGGATTGTCAGTGGTGCTCCTACGCGCGTTACTATCGATGAGAAGGCGGAACTGTCTCGCATTGTCAAAGGATTTCAAGACAAACAGAGTTCCGATTCCTAAACTTGGCATCGTGATATATTCTCTGGTGAGAAAACGGTTTCTGCCGCTTTATTTTCGTGTGAGGGGATGCGGTGAAAGGACAGCTAATATTCAGTAGTTTGTTACCTGGTGTAACAGCAGCAGTGTTAACAACTCAGCCTGCTTGGGCTGAGACTGTCAAAGTAACTGGAGTCGGGCTTTTAGCCTCACCCAGTGCCTTGACTTCTACCTACGAGGAAACCTCGGCAGCACTCAACATCAACACGCAGCAGCTGGCTCCTACTGTTGACAACAGTTTTCCAGCGCCAGCCCTATCTACTGTATCTACTGTTGGTGTTATGGCAGCTCGTCTAAATTCTGTAGGTAGTAGCAGTGTCGGAGTCGTACTGACTGGAAAAACTGGTGTGCCGATAAGAAAAGTCGCGGGTAAGGTTCAAGGTGTGCTTTTAAGCTTGAAGCCTAACTCAAAGCAAAGCCAGTTGATAAATAAGATTCGTTCTGCTACTAGCACGCAAAAACAGAATCAGCCAACAATTGCTGCTCAGGAATCAGAAAATACAATTGTTTCTAATTATACTACCTCAACAGCCGCTTCCTCTGTGCAACCAAAAATGCCTGCTTCTTCTGAGCAGCCTGCTACACAAAAGAAAAACCCTGATTCTGGGTTAGCAAAAGTGTCAGCAACTTCAACACGCAGCACAGTAGAAGTAGCGAAGCTATTGGAGCAGGTGGAGTCGTGCCCGCAACTACAGGGGAAAGGTAAAGGTAAGGTTGGTCGTTCGGCTTCTGTGCTCCTTAGGTCGTCTACCTGTGGGCAACAAAATGCTACGAGAAATCAGGTAGCTCAAGCAGGTTCCTCGACTCCTGCGCCAACGACTCCTGCGCCAACGACTCCTGCACCAACGACTCCTGCACCAACAGGTTCCGTGCCAGCAGGTTCCGTGCCAACGCCTGATTACCTCAATGCCAACCCAAATTCCTTACAGTTTCCTACCAAACCAGAAGAAGTGAGGATTCAGGGAACTCAGCCGATTAGTTTGGCACAAGCTTTAGAGCTAGCACGGCGCAATAATCTGGACTTACAGCGGGCCTTACTGACCGTAGAACGCACTCTAGCTTCTTTGCGGCAGGCGCAAGCTGCTTTGTTACCTAATGCCAGTCTTAGTACTAGCCTAAATCGTCGTGGACCAGCTTTCTTAGATCAAGAAACACAGACTCTGCAGGGAACTCAAGATGTACCCTCTACGACAAGTGTCTCTGGTACCGCGCAACTGCAATATAATCTCTACAGCTCTGGACAAACGTCAGCCCGCATCAGAGAAGCTGAGGAACGGCTACGTTCGGACCAGTTGGAAGTTGAGCGTCAATCTGAGGATATCCGCCTAAATGTCACCACTCAATACTACAACCTGCAACAAGCAGATGAACAAGTACGTATTGAGCAGTCTGCTGTGACAAATGCCCAGGCTAGTTTGCGGGATGCACAAGCTTTGGAAAGAGCTGGTGTGAGTACTCGGTTCAATGTTCTACAGGCTCAGGTTCAACTAGCAAATTTCCAACAACGGCTGGTAAATGCAATCTCACAGCAGCGAATTAGCCGTCGTCAATTAGCGCAAACGTTGAATTTGCCGCAGTCGATTGATGTAACTACGGCAGATCCAGTGAGATTAGCAGGTCTATGGAATATTCCGCTGCCAGAAACTGTTGTCTTAGCTTTTCAAAACCGTCCGGAACTGCAACAGCAACTGATCCAACGCAACATTGCTGAGCAACAGCGACGGCAGGCGCTTGGGCAGCTCGGTCCTCAAGTGAGTTTGGTTGCCAGCTACGACCTTTCGGATCAGTTTGATGATAGCAGAAACGGTACTGATAACTATTTGTTGGGAGTCAGAGCCAACCTGCTTTTGTTCGATGGGGGATCGGCAAGAGCTGCAGCAGATCAAGCTAGAGTTGCTATTCGGATTGCCGAAACTCAATTTGGCAGCCAGCGCAACCAAATCCGCTTTGACGTAGAACAAGCCTATTCTCAATTGCAATCTAATTTGGAGAATGTTCAAACTGCAAATGCTGCTGTTGAACAATCTAGAGAGGCATTGCGTTTGGCGCGTTTGCGATTCCAAGCAGGTGTAGGCACTCAAACTGAAGTCATTGACGCGGAAAATGCCTTGACAAGTTCTGAAGGTCAACGAGTCCAGGCAATCTTAAATTACAACCGCGCTCTAGCTACTTTACAACGAAATGTCACCTCAAGGGGATTACCCTAAATTAGTCATTAATCATTACTCATTCACACCGGATGATGAACCATAGACTGTAGACTTTCATCTTATTTTGGAAAGTACTCTGCTCCTGATCCATATCATCGCAGAGTACTAACCCAAGTTGCTAGTTATCGATGTCATGAGGGGGATTAAAATCCTACTCTACCCTACTCTCCCTTGTAGACGCCCTCTGGGCGTCTACGGGAAGCCCAAGGGGCTTTACGGGAAGCCTCACGCGCAAAGTCTCGCGTGAGGGATATCTGTCTAGATGGAGCGAGCCGTTCGGAGGCTAAAGCCATCTGGCTCTCACGCTCCCGTACTTTTCTTGTAGTTTCTACACCTATCAGAAGATTGTTGATTCTATCAATCAAAATTGGAATATCCTAGCATAGAGATATACTTCAAGGACTGGATAGAACACAAACTGATGACGGAAGTTACGGCAAAAGAAATTGCACAGTTTCGCTCTCAAGTCGCAGATGACTTCACAGCTATGGAAGCACTCGACATCATTGAGGAATGTGAGGGGGATTTAGAAGATGCAGCAATGACTTTAGCGATTCGGGCAGGACAAGAACCAGAAATAGCGAATTCAGAGTGGTTGGATGCTTTAGCTCGAAAATGGCGTGCCGTTATTTGTCAACAAGATTTTCGCGATGATTTGCTTAACGGTTCAGTTAAGGGGATGATGGAACACCTCAAGACAATGCCGACGTTTCCTAATATGTTAGCAACGCCAGTTTTAATATATGTTTTAAAGAAAGGTGTAAATAATTTTTGCGAACCTCTTGACTTAGTACAATAATGTACTTTCACACCAATCTGTTAGGCAGATACTGCTCACCCGAACCTTTACATCTAGCTAAAAAAGTCAGCAGGAATCCTTTGTATTAATAAAGAATAAACCAAAAAATAAAGATGTAAAGGAAAATTAACACTATGGGCTTTTTGCTGATAATGTGGATTTGATGAGCGCAGTTTGATTTGACATTTATTTGACATTTATTAAAAGCGTAACCCTTATCAGAACTCAGTTTTAACATTGATGAATTACCTTGTTGCCGTTTTACAAGACCGCATCCAAGCAGAAGCTGCTTACGTAGCCTTAGAGAAAGAAGGCATAGAAGCTACAATATTAGGTAGAGGTTATAAAAGTGCTGATGAGTTTGGCTTGATTGACCCTAACGAGCAAGCAAAGAAGCAAGCGCAGCTTATGGCTTTTTGGTTGGTGCCGTTTGGATTTTTCGGTGGAGTGACTTTTAACCTGCTGACTGGTTTGGAGACTTTTCCTTGGGTAGGTCAGGTTGGCAATGCTATTATTGGCGGACTGTTGGGCGCTGGTGCTGGTGCTATGGGTAGTGTATTTGCTGGTGGTGGAGTCGGTTTAGTGCTTGGGAGTGGTGACGCTTTACCTTACCGCAACCGCTTAAATGCTGGTAAATACTTGGTTGTCGTTCAAGGTTCTGAAAGTCTTACCCGTCAAGCAACCAGCCTGTTGCGTCAATTTAAGCCAGAAAATCTTCAAGGTTACGCTGACACAAGTATTCGTTAGTCTATGGTTAGTAGTTAGTAGGTAGTGGGTAGTGGGTAGTATTTTTTTACAACTAACAACTGACAACTAACAAATGTACAAACGTGACAACTAACAAATGTAGAGACGCGCCATGGCGCGTCTCTACAACTAACAACTAACGACTCATAACTCATAACTACTACATAGAATGCTGCCACGGGAAGAACTTTTAAAAGGTGTTGAAAATCGAGATAGTATCGCTCATGTGATTGACCAGGCTGAACAAGCCATCAAAACTTGGGAAGTTGTTTTGACTGATTTTCTGTCTCCTCCAGAGTTGGTGGAAATTCAGCAGGTGTTCAGCCGTCTGACTGAGGTGGAATTTGTGGTGTGGGGTGGATATCCCCAGGCTGAACGTAAAAGAATAGCGATCGCCCGTTCCGAAATGCCTCTGGATCAATCTCAAGTCGCCGTTACCGCCTTAGATATAGCTGGAAATTTCCTGTTTGATACCGCTACTCACCGCGACTTCTTGGGCGCAATGTTGGGAACTGGTATTGTCCGCGAAAAGACTGGGGATATTATTGTACTGGGTGAACGAGGGGCGCAGGTAATTGTCGTGCCGGAGTTGGCGGACTTTTTAGAGATGAATCTCAAGCAGGTGCGATCGGTTCCCGTGAAAACCCAGCGCATTGATTTAAGTGAGTTGAAGGTGCGCGAACCGAAGAAAAAAGAATTAACCACAGTGGAAGCTTCTTTACGGTTGGATGCGATCGCCTCTGCTGGTTTTGGGATGTCTCGCAGCAAAATGGTTGAGTTAATTGATGGCGGTGATGTTCGCGTCAACTGGAAGGAAATTACTCAAGCAAGTTCTCAAGTGAAAACAGGTGACTTAATCGCTATTCGTGGTAAAGGACGTTTAGAAGTTGGAGAAATCGCCGTTACTAAAAAAGACCGCTACCGCGTGCAGTTAACCAGGTATGTGTAAAAATAAAAAAGATAAATTCAATCTTTTTTTTTTTGGCTTTTTACTGTTCTCATCTCACGACTTCCTAACAGAAATTCAAAATTAATAGGCGCTATATCTTAAATTGTTTTTGCCTTAAATTGCTTTTCCAAAATACTGAGCAGAGTTTTGCGGGGTACAAACGGGGATAACTTGGTGATCAGGTGAGTGCTTAAGCCACCAATAACAACAATAGAATCTCCCCTTTCTAAAGCTTTTAAGGATTCGCGTACCACATCTTTTGAAGTCGATATCTTATTTGTTCTAGCTGCAAGGGCTGGCGGGAAATTAGCTTCTGTAAAGAAGTTTGTCTCAACTGGTCCTGGACAAGTCACTAGAACGCGTACGCCATATTGACGATTTTCTGCCCACAATGCCTGACTAAAACTGACAATAAACGCTTTACTGGCAGCATAAACAGAAATGTAAGGCATTGGTTGAAATGCGGTCAGGGAGGAGACATTAATTATGCTTCCAGAACGACGTTGCCGCATTTCTTGCAAAAATTTATGAGTTAAATCTACTAAGGCAAGAATGTTTAATTGCACTATTTTGACTTGCCGTTCTGCATCGCTTTCACAAAAATCGCCATAGCAGGCAAAACCTGCATTATTAATTAACAAATCAATTGTTAATCCCTTTGATTTGACAGCATCAAATACAGCATAACCAGCGCCAATTTCTGTGAGATCTTTAACAACTGTATCTACTTGAATTTTATATTTTTCTTGCAAATGTTTTGCTAACTCGTTCAATTTTTCTTCTGAACGAGCAACTAAAACAAGATTTGTATTGCGTGCGGCTAGTTCCTCTGCAAAGGCTTTACCTATACCACTAGAGGCACCAGTAATTAAAGCAGTTGACATTCTACCTACTACGATAATTTTTCAGCTATTGCACAGATTGTATCAATCCTTTTAAAGGCTTTCCCCTATTTAAAGGAATATATCAACCTGTTTCATTTCATCAGCATTTGGGCATATTAAATATCAGTGAAAGTTTATACTATATTGTGATGATTTTTTTTCGGAATCTGCCCTTTAATCTCCTGCACAGAAAACCCCAAAATAGCTGTGGAATTGACCCGTTGCTAAAAAGTCAACAGCCTATCGTGCTAAAGCCTTCAGCACCTGTGCCATCCCGACCTAAAACCCTTGCCGAAATAGCAAAAGAAATCGAAGCTCAAGCACAGGTTCACCGTACCTACTCGTATAAACCAGGTGTTAAAAAACAAAGGCATTTGAGCGATTCATTGGGGGTGACAGCAATGACAAGCGAAGCGGTAAACCACGGTTCAAATCCGAGTCCCGTTATCGCTCATTTGTAATTGAGGGTGCTGGACTAGAACTGCATTCCTGTTCGATTGGTGGCAAATATTTGTATGCCAAAGTGCCGAAAATTGGGCTGGTCAAAATTTGCTCACACCGCCATTTACCAGCTGGTGCAGTTCTCAAGCAACTGCAATTCATCAAGAAAAACGATGGCTGGTTTGTCAATTTGCGGCTTGAAGACCCGACTGTTCCAGCCATTACGCCTGATTCGATTCTGCCAACTTGGGGAAATTCGCTCTCGCTGGATGCGGTGCTGAATGAGGATGTTTATCTGGCAACTTCTTGCGGCTTGAAGCTGCCCTCGCTCAAAGTGCTGCGGAAAAGCCAAGCCAAGCTAACCCGCATCTCCCAGAAAAAGAATGCTCGTAAGAAAGGCTCTAAGGCACGTCGCAAACACGGCATACGCGAAGGACGGCAACACCAAAAGATTGCCCGTGCCAGAAAGGATGAACAATACAAAACCGCTCACAAGCTCGTGAGAACAGGTAAGAAAGTATTCTTCCATGAAGACCTCAATCTCAAAGGTCTAACGCGCCGCAATCCACCCAAACAAGACTATAAGGGTGCTTATCTCCCAAACGGGCAATCTGCCAAGTCTGGACTCAATTTGTCTTGGGCAGATGCCGCATTTGGTCAATTCTTCCAAATTCTCGGACACATAGCTGGAAAAGCTGGGGCTGTAGTGATTGCGAAGAATCCTGCTTATACGTCTCAACTCCTAAGCTATCGGGATGAAGTGGTTTTCACTGATACCAGTATTCGGGAGTATTGGGACGCTAATCTAAAACTCTGGGTTGATAGGGATATCAATGCCGCTATCAACCTCAAGAGAGTGGGGCTGGACGTGTTCCCCACTATAAAACGCCGTAAAGGTGGCATCGTGATAGTTGGTTCTATCAAAGCATAGTGGGAGGGTGAGAACCCCTTGCTTTTAAGCAGGGGATGAAACCCGACACAACAAGTTTTAACTTGTTGTTTCTCTTTCAACGTGCGGCTACTAGCTTCTCGAATTAAATCCCAATCGTGAACGCTCTGTTTTTTGAGAGAGTTTTGTCAAATCTTGATGCTCTTTGTCTGAAAACCTAACAGTTAGTTTCTAAATGACCTCATATTAGTGTTAAAATAAGGTCATACTAACACAGGATGAAAAACTCCAAAAAACAAACGTGTTGGTGAGGCACTCCGTTGGACGGGTTTCCCGGCTTGAAGGAAGTGTCGAACCCGTAAGGGTAGACTGAACCACGACAACTGAAGATATGGGGTTGTGTTGAGAAGAACGCGCTGCGTTGCCTTCAACACGTAAAATCTTCAAGGTTGGAAGATCCTAAAGTAGCCGCACAGCCTGAAAGGGTCGAGGCGGGTAGGGCTGTCTTACCCTCGTCAACGTGTTTTACAAAAAACACGAGACAACGTTGCGGAGTGTGGCTTTTAGCCTACGCGTTGCAACAACAGTCTAGAATCCACGTTTTTCAAAGCGTGGAGAGTTCAACACTGATGATACCTCTAAGGAAGTTCTACGTATTCTAAGGCGCAAAGCGCCACGCTTCGCGAACGGAATACTTGAGAAGCCTACACCTACCCGCCAGGGAGGTGTAGGAGCGTCACTAACTTAGTGTTGGCAATTGAGCTAAAGTTATGTTATAGTAGTGGGGTTGCGGACGTATAGCTCAGTTGGTTAGAGCGCTACGTTGACATCGTAGAGGTCACTGGTTCGAATCCAGTTACGTCCATTGGATCTGTAGAGTCACAAATTGATTATTATCTCAAAAAGCCAATTTAAGCAATGATCGGAGAGTAGCGAAAAGCTCATGGAAGTTGCAGGATGTCAAAGACGTGATTGTCTGATGGGATGGGTGAGACGACTGTCCTAGACTATCGGTGAAGATGTCCGTCCTACAAGAACCGCTATCTTGCTTTGCGTTTGGACACGCTACTTTTGTGATTTGAATCACAGAATAAGTTTTTTGTAAATCTATAATTCCTAGTAGTAACCCCAACGGTACTTAATTACGGTTGATGAAATTTTTAAGTTCGATTCCGGAATGACCGCAACTGAGCGTGGAGTTACTTAGCGATTGGTTTTAATTGAACACAAGACTTCAGCTAATTTCTATCTTTAATAAGATTTACAAAGACTACTATGAACAAGTGTGTACCCATTCAAGTTAAATTCAACGCTGTTGGCTTTGTAAAATTTACTTTGGTTTCACTGGCGCTATCGCTCTCGTTTGGAGCCTACACTCAGGCAAATGCTCAATCGGTTCCAAAGGGAGAAGTTGAAGTTATATCGGTTCCACCACAAGAAGCATACTTTATAGAGAAGCCACAAGAAACTTCTCCTGTCAATAACTCTGATTCACACAATGGAAAGACTTTCGGCGATACCACGACCTTGGCACGTGTTTCTAACAGTACACAGAAGGTACAGGGTGTTGCGAATATTGTAAATTCTGTACCTAGTAGTCGTAACTCCTCAAGTCATACCAAGCCATATACGAATATTTCAAAACCCTAAGCTATCTAGGGCTTATTCCCTCTGCGGAACAGAGGATTACTATATCTTAAATTATTAAATTTTTAGCTAAGAATTTCGTAGGGAATTAACCCAGACGAACATCCGTACTTACTCGGCTGTTATTAGTCATTAGTCATTGCGTCGCATGGCGCGAAATTTCTGCTATCATGGATGTTTTGCCACGGGTTCCTGCAGAAGTCGTTGAGTTTGCGGATTCTTCAGGCGAGCTAGTAGTTTCTGTAAACAGGGACAGGCTGAGTAAAAAAAGTATAAAATACTACAAGTTTAAAGTAAGAGCATCAATTTCACTCCCTAGTAGTCTAAATCATAAATTTGATTTGGCAACAGCCTACAATGAAAAAACTTGCACTGATGGCTAGGTCAGTTAAGAATAAATAGGCGAAGCACACGGGGAGACTAACGTGAGTGATGGATTTGATTACGATTTAGTGATTGTAGGCGCTGGAGTAGGCGGACATGGTGCTGCCTTACACGCTGTGAGCTGTGGTTTGAAAACAGCCATTATCGAAGCAGCAGACATGGGAGGAACCTGTGTCAACCGGGGCTGCATTCCATCTAAGGCACTGCTGGCGGCATCTGGACGTGTGCGGGAGTTAAGAGATGCCCATCACCTCAAGTCGCTAGGAATCCAACTGGGAAGTGTGGCGTTTGACCGAGAGGCGATCGCCGATCATGCAAACAATCTCGTAGCCAAAATACAAGGCGACTTGACCAACAGCCTGAAACGTTTGGGAGTCGATATCATCCGAGGTTGGGGTAAGATAGCAGGGATTCAAAAAGTCTCTGTGACAACAGACAGCGGCGAAAAAACGATTACGGCAAAAGATATCATTCTTTCTCCCGGTTCAATACCCTTTGTTCCTCCAGGTATTGAAGTCGATGGCAAAACTGTATTTACCAGCGACCAAGGTGTCAAGCTGGAATGGTTACCAGATTGGGTGGCAATTGTTGGCAGTGGCTACATCGGCTTAGAATTCTCTGATGTTTATTCAGCTTTGGGCAGTGAAATCACGATGATAGAAGCCCTAGACCAGCTGATGCCAGGATTTGACCGCGATATTGCCAAACTTGCCGAACGGGTTCTGATTACTGGGCGCGATATTGAAACGTATGTGGGGATATACGCTAAGAGAGTCATTCCTGGTTCACCCGTAGTCATTGAGTTAGCTGACTTCAAAACCAAAGAAGACGTAGGCGTCATCGAGGTAGATGCTTGCCTAGTGGCGACGGGACGCATCCCGGCTACACAAAACCTCGGTTTAGAGTCTGTGGGTGTGGAACTTGATCGGCGGAATTTTATCCCAGTGAACGACAGCATGGCTGTGCTATCGGCTGGTGAGGTGGTGCCCCATCTGTGGGCAATTGGCGATGCTAATGGCAAAATGATGCTGGCGCACGCTGCTTCTGCTCAAGGTATCATCGCAGTAGAAAATATCCGTGGGCAGCACAAAGAAGTAGACTATCACAGTATCCCCGCAGCAGCGTTCACTCATCCAGAAATCAGCTATGTGGGTATGACCGAAGCAGCAGCCAAGGAAAAAGGCAGCGCCCTTGGATTTGCAGTCGCAGTGGCAAAGAGTTACTTCAAAGGAAATTCCAAAGCCTTGGCAGAAGGTGAAGCTGACGGCATGGCAAAGGTCGTTTATCGCAAAGACACAGGGGAAGTTTTAGGCGTTCACATTTTCGGCATACACGCCTCGGATTTAATTCATGAAGCATCTGCGGCGATCGCCAACCGTCAATCTGTCCACACCCTCGCTCATTTGGTTCACGCCCATCCAACACTTTCCGAAGTGCTGGACGAAGCATACAAACGTGCAATTGCCAGTTAGTCATTTGTCCTGTATATGTGACAAATGTAGAGACGTGCCATGGCGAGCCAGTGCTATGCAAGAGGGTCTCCCTCGTGCCGGCTCTGGCGTCACGTCTCTACAATTAATGACAGCGTGTCTCTACAACCAATGACTCTTAACTAAATTATGCAAATCCGTCGCCGTAGACCTAACCCAGCTATTGCTGTATCCACAGTGCAGTATCAAGCTGCCATCCTTGATGCCCAGGCAAACAACATCTTAGAAGAAATTGTCTGGCATAAAGAAGAAGAAGTTGACCAAATGCGGGAAAAGCTGTCTTTGCAGGAATTGCAGCGTCAGGTTCTTGAAGCACCCCCTACCCGTGATTTTGTGGCAGCTTTGCGACAAGGTAAAACAAAACCAGCTTTAATTGCTGAAGTCAAAAAAGCGTCTCCCAGTAAAGGAATTTTACGAGAAGATTTTGATCCAGTGGAGATTGCGTTAAAGTATCAAAAAGGTGGTGCGAGCTGTATTTCGGTACTTACGGATGAAAAGTTTTTTTCTGGCAGCTTTGAAAACTTAGCTTTGGTACGTGCCAAAGTAGATTTGCCCTTACTATGTAAGGATTTTGTCATATATCCCTACCAAATGTACATGGCGCGTATTCGAGGTGCAGATGCTGTATTATTAATTGCGGCAATACTGAGTGATCAAGATTTGCAATACTTCGTGAAAATTGCTAAAACCCTGAAAATGACGGCTTTGATTGAAGTTCATACAATAGCCGAACTTGAGCGGGTATTAACCATAGATGGCGTATCACTGGTGGGTATTAATAATCGCAACTTGGAAGATTTCTCAGTTGACTTACAAACGACTTGCGAACTTTTGGCAGCAAAAGGCAACCAATTGCAGGAACGGAACATTCTGGTTGTCAGCGAGTCAGGCTTACATACCTCAGAAGATTTGACTTTAGTAGAACAAGCAGGAGTATCTGGCGTCCTGATCGGCGAGTCTCTGGTGAAACACCCAGATCCAGAAGAAGCGATCGCCAACCTCTTTGCCCAATCTTCAGCTTCTGCATAATTCAGGCTTTAGCCAAATAATTTTTGCCTATGTAACAATTCATGTAATGACAACCAACTTCTGACTCATCCAAAATCTTTAATTAACTACCAATTCATGGATCCAATTCCTCTGCCTTCACCGATCCACTACGAACTTATACTGCAACTGCTAGAGAGACAAACCATGCAAGCAGTCAGTAATAATCCAGATTTGCGGCATCAGGTGAATCAGCTCATTATTAGCCTACGTAAAGCGGCTGTACAACAAAAGCATTTGGAAGAAATTTGCCAGTCCTCATCTGTTAAGATTGACCATCGTTGGTCGCTCAATCATCTTAATACTGGGCAGATTGCTGCTCCCGAGTCATGAGTATAAGTCAAGGCATTTACTTTAGCCTTTGGCTAGCCTCAGAACTTGGCAAGTTTTAGGGAGATCAACTCACTGGAGGTAAAAATTGTGAGTAGAGAGTGCTGAGTAGAGATTTGGTGAGCATTTTCCCGACTCTCAATACTTGCTTCACTCTCTACCCAACTCCCGAACGCCCAGATTTTTTGTTCATATGCGACGATTGGTTGATTAGATAATGACTTCCAAAATTATATTTTTTTATAAATATTATTTTAGCAAAATTAAATAGGTAGGAATAAGGGACTTCCAATTAAAAAAAACTCCAATTTGTAGTGATGCACCGAATATTGGTGGGTTACGGCGCAATGGAAGTCCTGTATCTAAAACCTCTACTGTCGTGCGCCTAACCCACCCTACATAATGGATAATTTATTTTTTGGTACTCCCTAAGGAGAGGGTTGGCGTGAGGTCAAGCAGGAATTATAAGTAATTAAGCGGACATCATATTAACTTTATTTTTACGAGCTATTTATTAGATTAGAAAAATATCAGGAAGCTACAGCAACAGACTCCACTCCCTTAATTAACAAAATCAAAAGAGCGAGTTGATAATTCAACTCGCTCTTTATATCAGTCATCTTTATTTTTGCAATTTCATACATTAGCCTTTGTAAAAGGCATAGTCTATGCAGCATAGTTCGATTCTCCTTAATCAGCTAATCATTCCTATGCCGTCTCTAGCCAATCATATATTTGCTCTAACTGTTCTATGCTAATCAAGCCATATTGCCAAAGAATCATTGGCAAAGGACCTGGATCTTGCTCGCGATGACGAAGAGCGACTGCAATGGAAGCTGTGGAAATTGCCAAATCTTCCTGCAAAAAGCTAATAAATCTAGAATAGGTTGATGGTGACATTTTGTCTTCTACCTTCTCACATAGTGTGTACTTTTATATTTCAATTCACTATTTTTCAATAGTTGCAAGTAGCCAATATTTCACCTGTCACTATGCCCTTACCTAATAGATACTCCAGCTAAATTTGTCTGGATGTTCCTCAAACAGAGCTTTTATGAAAAAATAGACAATCGTGCCACTTGTCTTACCCAGTCTTAAGCAGCACAATGCTCAGGTATATGTGGTTTTATATTTTTACTTCAGTGTTCTAGTTAAATACACCTGTAGTAAGGAAGATTCCTTAGCTTATACTCCCTTATTGACTACTCTTTACACGTATGTCAAAAGGAATATTTTTTGTTATCTGGTGTAAAATCTGTTATCCAGTTTTGGAATAACAAGGCTTCAAGTATCTACACTGAATTAAATCATAGCCTCACAATAAACATTTTTACCAGACTACGCAAGACTTTTTTTACAGAAATATTACAAAAGCAATTTTATATGAACTTGGGAGCAGGCAAGATGCAAACCTTTATCTCCGTAAAGAACTGGAGTTTAAGAATTCAATTTTGACACGAGAGCCAACCTTCAAACCCAACTCCTCAGCTCGTCCGGAACGCAGTTCAATCACTTGGTTAATTGGTGTCTCGGGACCATAAGTCGGACAAGGATTGCTATTGCAAGGAGGTGCAGAAGGGGCAATATACTGCACTACACCATCCCGCATAAAAACCATATCCAGGGCTACGGGTACATTCTTCATCCAGAAACTGGCTTGGAACGGTGATGGGAACTGAAACAGCATACCACGATCATCAGGCAAAGCAGGGCGATACATCAACCCCATCGCTTGCTGTTGGCGCGTCTGGGCGACTTCTAACTGAATTTTTGTGCCATCGGGAACAACCGCCACAGCTGAAATTGGTAGTTGTTGACCAGCATTCTTAGTCAGTGGTGTTTGCTGCGAAGACATTGGTGCTTGAGATTGAGAGCTACTAGGCGTAGTGGTGGGAGAAACTGCTGGTGTAGGAACGGAACAGCCCGCTAGTAAAACGCCCAAAACTATTGATAGCAAACCGAGCCAATTAATCATAGCAATTTTTCTTAACAGTCGAAAAAATGATGAATTTTGAAACTAGAGGCTCTATATTATTTCATAATTCATCATTTAGCACTCACAATTTCCCATTCTCTTTATCTGCCCATCTCCACCGCAGTCCTGAGAACGGTCTACAACTGGTGGGAACCAAAGCACGGCGTACCTTGCCTACTGCCCCGCTTCCTTACTTGTGTTCAAGTTTCCCTTAATACGTAACCTACACCCCGTACCGTTTGAATGAGGCGCTTTTGACCTTCATCTTCTATTTTCAGTCGCAAGTAGCGAATGTACACTTCAATCACATTCGACTCGCCCATAAAGTCGTAACCCCAAACATTTTCCAGAATTTGTTCGCGGGTTAAGACTTCGCGGGGATGTTCCATGAGATACTTGAGCAGTTCAAATTCCTTCATTGTTAAGTCGATCGCCCGTCCATTAAGTATGGCGCGGCGGGTTGCGAGATCTAAAATGAGGTCGCCAAAACGTAACTGCTCAGAAGTATCAATATCAGGTTTTAAGTATAAGCGAACCAGGTTCAAAAAGTCCTCGGCGCGGTAAGGCTTGAGAAAATAATCATCAGCTCCTGCTTCTAAGCAAGCTACGCGATCATCAACTGTATCGCGTGCCATCAGTACCAGCACAGGCGATCGCATTCCACTGGTTCGGAAATTTTTACACAGCGACAGCCCTGATTCTCCTGCTAGCATTCGGTCAATCACAACTAAAGCAGGATCGCGATCGCGGCTGTATTGGATACCGTTTGTTCCATCATGAGCCACGATAGGGTCATAACCAGCTTCTTTCAAATCAAAAGCAAGCTGATTTGCTAGGCTTTCGTCGCTTTCAATCAGCAAAACACAAGGGCTATGAGCAAGCGTCATATTGATTTTGAATGTTCGATTTTAGATTTTGGATTTGGATTTAGTTGGTAGTGCAATTTACGGCTTTTTGATGATATATCAATCTTGACTTGGCACGCTTTGTTTCTACCATGTTTTAGCACGTATAAGTATCAGTCATAAAAATCAACAGATACAGTCATTTTAATCACTAATTCCAAATCTGGCTCTTGTCACTACCCTTGAGATAAAATAATTTTCCTACCGATAACCTTTGTTCAAACGTGCCACTCCGCTGCGTTATACATAGGTAATAAGCTGTTGTGCCTTTAAGAAAGCACAATTTGGGCGGGCAGGATGCCCACCCCACAACAATTTCATTTAAATATGCCTCGTTCCCACTGGAGTTTAGACTAAGTAACAAGAAATGACCCAGCAGGGCTGAGTTGATAAAAGACAAGCTTTAAGCACGAAAATCTTTGATATTAAGCCGATTTGGGTTGTTCTTTGCGAAGCTTTGGTGTATTTTTTTTGACAATAGGATAGCGGATTCTACGTTGTCGTGGTTGTCCTGGTTTCCAGCCTGGGGATTTTCCGCGAAGTTGAGGCGATCGTGCAGGAGTACTAATCGCCGCTAAAATTCCTCCCATAGCTTGAGCAACTCTTCCAGGAGTCAATTTGTCCATTGACTTTTGCCAAGGTAGGGGATTATCAGTAACAATATCACGGGCTAACCATAACTCCCAAGTCATCATTGGCATCAAATCACTCCAACGCTCACACTGTTTGGGGGTGCTTAGCTTAGGAAGTGTCCAGTGCAGGCGTTGCTTCAAAAAACGATACCAGTGCCAAAAGCCCCTCCCCGATGTTTTGGGGAGGGGTTAGGGAGCCAGCGCCCCTTCCGGGTGCGACTGGCGTGATGGGGTGTACCCACGTTGGTAATGATGAGTGTTTAAACGGACTTAGTATAATTTCTACATATCACCCCTAACTCATCCAAAATCCAAAATCCCGCTAGGGTAATTCCACAGAAGTGGGTTTAGCGATGTGTGGTAAACCCCAACCCAGTTTTTCTCGTAATATCCGGAAAAACTCTGGCGGTTGCAGGCGAATGAACCGGGCGCAGTAGTGTGATTTCTCTACATAAACCTTATCCTCTGGCATAACATAACACCCCCCGTTGCCATCCACAACCATAACTAGCCGAGGAGTATTCACTGGGTAGATGTTGACTGGCTCACTATCTGGAAACACCAACGCTCTAGAAGCCAGAGAATGAGGACAAATAGGTACGAGTTGCAACACAGGTACGCCAGGGGTGACGACTGGACCACCAGCACTCAACGAATATGCTGTAGAACCTGTCGGCGTCGATATAATCACACCATCGGCTGCAATGTCTACTGGTGCATGCCGACCCACTGCTATTTCAAAATGACACATAGAGGTCAACGGTTCCCGATGCAGCACCATCTCATTTAAGCAGAGAGCTTCCCACAGTATAGAATCTCCCCGAAAAACCTTGATTGTGAGCATCACTCTTTCCTCAATTTCATAATTGCCCAAGAGCAAGTTTTCTATTGCTTGAGGCAAATGATTGAGGTAAGTTTCCGTCAAAAACCCCATGTGACCAGTGTTAACCGTTAACATTGGGATACCACAAGGGGCGACCAATCGAGAAGCAGCCAGAACTGTACCGTCTCCCCCTAACACCACCGCAAACTTCATTTCTGAATCAAATCCAGGCGGTGTTAGTCCCTCAATTGGGGTGTGGCATACGGGACTTTCTGGAGTAGAATAACCCAGTATTCCACCGACGCCTGATGTGATGCAGACATCCCAACCTGCAGCGGTGAACTTGTCTTTCAGTTCGATAGCGATGCGACTCGCTATCGGCTTAACGTCATTGTAGATAATGCCTGCTTTGGGCACACTCAAATATCCAACTTATTGGTGACGCGCTTTATTATGTTAATCCTTACACATTTTTGATGTTTTAGTCATTAGTCATTTGTCATTTGTCATTTGTCCTTTGTTCTTTGTTCTTTGTGTAAGTACTACTGACGCATGACTCATGACTGCTCACTACTGACTGTTAACTTTCTTAAACGGCGATCTTTTTGGTTTTTGCTTCTTGGGCTGAATTTTCTCGTAATCTAACTCCTTAAGCTTCTTCATGATTCTGTTAAAGTACTCTTGCAGGTAACTTTCTACGGTCGTGGTTTCGTTTGGTTCTAATCCAAAGACCGTGTAAACCTCGTCCATTGGGGCATTTAGCGGTCTACCACTCGCTAGGACTTCTGTAAAGGCAAGTCTGTCTGCTACGTTCCATCCCCACTGGAAGAAGCGTATGACTCGGCGCATGGTACGCAGTAAGTTGATTGGCATCCGCGTGATCCGTGCTTCTTTTCCAGACAAACGTTCGCACACACCAATGATTTCCTCGGCACTCCAAGCACGAGTTCCCACCACCGGAAAAGTTTGCTTTTGAGTTTCTGGCACCTTCAAGGCGCGGATGGCAAATTTAGCAACATCCTGAGTATCCATGTAGGCAATCGGAGAAGACTCTCCTGTTACCCAAACAGGTTGTCCTTCCAATATGGGAATTCCATATTGCCCAATTAAGCCTTGCATGAAGCCAGCCAGCCGCAATATGGTATAATTCAAACCCGATTCAGCCAAAAATAGTTCTGTACACCGCTTGATTTCCATCAGCGGCACTTCCGGATATTTTTCGGCATCGAGTATGGAGAAAAAGATAAAACGCTCTACACCTGCAGCAACAGACGCTTGTATCAAAGAGACTTTGCCATCCCAATCCACTTGTCTGATACTTAGTGAATCTGTAGGACGAGATGTTGACGCATCGATGACTGCTGTGACACCTTCAAGTGCTGCGTTCAGTGTATGAGGATAACACAAATCTCCCGGTACGAGTTCCGCACCCCATTCTTTTAGAAATGTGGCTTTCTTGGCACTCCGGACAAGACAGCGGACTTTATACCCCTCATCGATCGCACGACGAGCCACTTGCCTTCCCAAAGTACCAGTGGCACCAATTATTAATAATGTCATGAGAGCTTTTTACAAATTTTAAAGTTTTATGAATAAAATCTTATCAGAATGATCTCTGTAAACAAAACTTTACATTTTTTTAACAAGTGTATACGAGACACAGAGGCTTCTTAGGTGCCTCTTGCCTCGATTTTGAGCTTCCCTACAGGGATTCCTCTTCTCCACCCTGAACTTTGAGCAACAACTCACCCAAAGCCCAGCCCACAAAGATTAAACCGAAGGACAACAGCGCTGCATTCAAAATTTCGCCGCCCATGAGTGTCATTCTCCTTTGAACATTGTTTAATTAAGTTAAGTCTACCAGAGCCGCAAAGAGCTGCCATAGTATTAGATGTATGTGAAACATTGTAAAGCTATATTGCTTATACAATTATCTGTATGTCCAAGTTTAATGAAAAAAATATAACATCAGTGCGAAGCCGCCCACGCTTGGCATTGACACTGGGAGATCCGGCGGGGATTGGACCAGAGGTGATTTTGAAAGCTCTTAGAGACCCGGAAGTTAGCAAAAGCTGTGACGTGACAGTGGTGGGTAGCCGGGATTTACTAGTAGAGACTTATACCAAACTGCAAGCCGAGAATTCTCAGCCCTTAGCAAATCCAGCAGAGCTATCAATACTTGATGTGCTGTTAGATAAGCACATACAGGATGAAATTATCATCGGGACGGGTAATGCGGCAAGTGGTGCGGCTAGCTTTGCTTATATGGAAACAGCTATCGCCTCCACAGTTGCAGGACAATTTGATGGTATCGTCACAGGTCCCATCGCGAAATCAGCATGGAAGGCGGCGGGGTATAACTATCCAGGACAAACGGAACTTTTAGCCGAAAAATCCGGCGCAAAGCGTGTGGGAATGTTATTTGTCGCGCGATCGCCTTTTGGGCGGCTCCCAGAGGGAGCATCACCCCACTCTGGCTGGACACTTCGTACTCTGCTTGCGACCACACATATTCCTTTAAGTCAAGTACCGAAAGTATTAACTCCGCAGTTGATGACAGAAAAACTTGATTTGCTGGTGGAGTGTTTGGAGAAAGATTTTGGTTTACAAAGCGCGAGGATTGTCATTGCTGGTTTGAACCCTCACAGCGGCGAACAGGGACAATTAGGACACGAAGAACAAGATTGGTTAATTCCCTGGATAGAGCAAGAACGTAAAAATCGCCCAAACTTACAGTTACAAGGTCCAATTCCACCAGATACAATGTGGGTCAAGCCGGGTCAAGCTTGGTATGGTAGCATTGAGCCTTCAAAAGCAGCGGATGCCTACCTTGCACTGTACCACGACCAAGGCTTGATACCCGTAAAGCTGATGGCATTTGACAGAGCAGTCAATACTTCTATTGGTCTTCCTTTTGTTCGTACTTCACCAGATCACGGGACGGCGTTTGATATTGCGGGTAAGGGAATTGCTGATGCTACGAGTATGAAAGCAGCGATACAGTTGGCGGCTGAGTTGGTGTCTCAGAGGCTTAAAATCATGTAAATGGTTAATGCGATCGCTTGAGATGCATTACTAAAGCTTGTTTCATAGAGGTAAGACGCTAGACTAGTTTGTGACGTTCTCCCACCACCTTTCCGGTGTACCGTTATGGTGGGGGCTTCTCCAAATCGCTTTGAAGCGAAGCGGTTCCTTTTAGGAACTAGAAATTTCCTGCTTCATTGGTCGTTACTCCAGATGCCCCAAGGCAAGCCATACAGCAACATCTGCGCTCCGATACCTCCACAGGCAGTTTAGACTCTCCTGACGCCCCACGGAGAGTTGTACAAAAAGCAAAGCTTTGTACTACCAAACCAAACTGGTTTTACGCATTGATGGTTTCATGCACACAACAATCTTTCTCAATGCAACCCCATACCAATTGTCAAGGTTCAGACCGTTCCCAGAGTTTGCACTGTTCACCTGCATTGCAGTTCGTTTGTGTCAATCTAGTCAGTGGTTAGCTGATATCATAATTGTAGCACATATAGACTACGATTATGGCAAGAGACAAAGTATTTCGAGTTCGCCTAACCCAGCAAGAATGGGACAAACTAGAAAAAACAGCGCTCAAGAGAGGGGTCTCTTCAGCCGAAGTGCTTCGAGATTATATCAAACGACTACCGACTCCAGAGATTGGCGACTCTTCGGACATCTCCTCCTTCACCGACCTACGGTCAGTTTAAGTTGGAGATACCCTCATCGCCTCCCGTCTTATATCCCGGCGCTAAACGGAGTACCGTTATAGCGCGGGACTTAAGACGAAGAAGTTAAAGGCAGAGTTCCTATTTCTAAATGATTGTCTGTGTATGGCTACTTTTGCAGCAGTTACTCCCAAACGTTTTACAGTCGCTGACTATCACCGCTTAATTGAATTGGGGTTTCTTACAGAAAATGACCGAGTAGAGTTAATTCGCGGAGAACTCATGCAAATGGTAGCAAAAGGAACGCCCCATACTGTTTGCAATACCTCCTTAGTTTACGAACTTACAATATTGCTCCAAGGACGGGCAATAGTCCGAGGACAAGAACCCATTACCCTACCTCCCAATAGTGAACCTGAACCGGATTTGGTGATTGCTTACAGTCGGGGCGATTGCCTTCGGCAGAGCTTCGCTAAACGCTACCTATCAGGACATCCAAGTCCGGCTGATATTTTGCTAGTGGCTGAAGTTGCAGATGCTACGCTCAAGTATGATCAGGAAGTGAAGTTACCACTCTACGCGGAGTCTGGAATTTCCGATTACTGGATATTTAATTTAGTAGCAAGTTGTTTGGAAGTTTACACTCAGCCCTATCAAGACTTGCAAGGCAACTTTGGCTATGCAAGCAAGCAGATTTTTTTGCCTCATGCTGTTGTAAATCTCCCTGGTTTTCCGGATTTATCTGTTGATTTATCCAAGGTGTTTCCCTGAAGGATGTGTAGTGAAAGTGCATGCTACGTCTCTACATTGGCGTCTTGATCACGGTTTTGGTTTTTATCAGCAAGCGAAAAGACAAAATCTAAAATCGGATGTGGCGCTTCACAAATGCCCATATCGGTATGAATTTCACTAACTCAGGATAGACGGGAATCAAAGGCTTTCCTCGTTTGCTGAGTAGTCCTTGCTTGCTGAATCGAACCGCCAATGTCCTTGCTAAGACAAATATGTCATCATCATAAATGTTTATTTCAGGGAATTGGATCAGCTTTGCCAAAGTTTCTGGATTGCCAATCTCACCCAAAGCATATGCCGCCTTCCATCTCACGAACGAGTCTGAGTGGTTGAGAGCAGCAATTAAAGCATCTACACCTTGGGAGTTGCCAATTTTACCCAAAGCAAATGCCGCGTCTCTTCTCACGTCCGAGTCTGAGTGGTTGAGAGCAGCAATTAAAGCATCTACACCTTGGGAGTTGCCAATTTTACCCAAAGCAAATGCCGCGTCTCTTCTCACGTCCGAGTATGAGTCGTTGAGGGCAGCAATTAAAGCATCGACGGCTTGCGAGTTGCCAATATTACCCAAAGCATCTGCCGCCTTCCTTCTCACGTACGAGACTGAGTCGTTGAGGGCAGCAATTAAAGCATCTACACCTTGGGAGTTGCCAATTTTACCCAAAGCATCTGCCGCCTTCCTTCTCACGTACGAGACTGAGTCGTTGAGGGCAGCAATTAAAGCATCGACTGCTTGGGAGTTGCTAATCTTAGCCAAAGCAGATGCCGTGTAGCTTCTCACGTGCGAATCTGAGTCGTTGAGGGCAGCAATTAAACCATCCACTGCTTGGGAGGAGCCAATTTTACCCAAAGCAGCTGCCGCGTTCCTTCTCACGTCCCAGTTTGAGCCGTCGAGGGCAGCAATTAAAGCATCGACTGCTTGGGAGTTGCTAATCTTAGCCAAAGCAGATGCCGTGTACCTTCTCACGTCCGAGACTGAGTGGTTGAGGGCAGCAATTAAAGCATCGACTGCTTGGGAGTTGCCAATATTACCCAAAGCATCTGCCGCGTTCCTTCTCACGTCCCAGTTTGAGTCGTTGAGGGCAGCAATTAAATCATCGACTGCTTGGGAGTTGCCAATCTTACCCAAAGCTTCTGCCGCCTTCCATCTCACGTCCCAGTTTGAGTGGTTGAGGGCAGCAATTAAAGCATTGACTGCTTGGGAGTTGCCAATCTTACCCAAAGCATCTGCCGCCTTCCATCTCACGCCCCCGTCTGAGTGGTTGAGGGCAGCAATTAAAGCATCGACTGCTTGGGAGTTGCCAATATTACCCAAAGCATCTGCCGCGTTCCTTCTCACGTCCGAGTTTGAGTGGTTGAGGGCAGCAATTAAAGCATCGACTGCTTGGGAGTTGCCAATCTTACCCAAAGCATGTGCCGCGTTGCTTCTCACGTCCGAGTCTGAGTCGTTGAGGGCTTCTTCCAACTTCTGGCACATCTGTGAGTTGACTTGACCAAGCGTCACGACTGTTGATGTAATGAAACTAGCACTTGGGTAAGACTGCCAAAACTGGTAAATGCTGTCGATTATCTTATGTTGTAGTTTGTGGTTAAAGGAGATTGCTTCGCTCCACTTCGTTGCACTCGCAATGACAGGTGCTACTTTGCATTCAGCAGCAGCACGACCAGCCAATAACAACAACGTTTTAAAAATATCATCTTTTTCTTTGGTGATAGCTTGCAGCAAGGGAATTGGATCTTTTCTCAACCCTGCCAATAAAGTCAAAGTTTCATGCCAGTCGTATTCCCAAAAATGTTCTCTCGCCAACGCAATACCATCACTGGCATTATTCAAATAAGAAGCCGTCAAATACTCCTGAAAAGTCCGATGGAGGAACAGGTATTGCTCTCCTTGCCTTGCCAATTTTTGGATAATACCATCTTCCTCACACAGTTCTTCAATTAAATTGGCGGCTGTGGCATTTCTGAAATCACTGCCACTCTCACCTCGCAGAAATTTTTCAATTTTGTCCCGCAGTTCCCGTAGCGAAAAAATTTCTTTGCCTTCGCAGCTAAATTGATATGCCAGTGATTCTAATAATTGAATTTTGGCGATAACCCAACCATCAGACGATGATTGTCTATAATTGTCACTCCGCCATTTGCTCAACATATAATTAACGGGTTCTTCATAAACCTGAGTCCGCCCTGCAGGAAGCGTCAGCTCTTTTTCTTGATACAAACTACACAGCAAGGATAAAAGTAAGGGATTTTGTGCTAATCCTGTAATTTGGGGTTTATCCCGCAATTCTTCAATCAGTTTCTCTGCTGAAACGGAATCATCTTCAATGTAACCCGCAGCATTGGTGAACCAAGTTTCAATATACTGTTCTGTTTGCTTTTGGCTAAAAGGAACGATTTCCACCTCCTTAGCACTCTCCACAAAAGCGCCACCATAACCCACAATTCGGGAAGTGCAAATTATCGGACAGGGATAATTTCTGGCAAATCGGTTCAGCTTGTCTTTTAAGTCATTGCGATGTTCTTTTGGCACTTCATCTAAAGCGTCTAAAAGCAGCAGACATTTGCCATTTTTCAATTTCTCTTCTAATAAATGCTTGACCAGTGGCGCGGTTTTCGGGTAGTCTCTTTGTATGATGAGTCTTATTGTGTCTATAACTTCAGTCGCTTGCTCATCCAAATCAGATAGCCTGATAAACAGCGGAAATATCACATCATTTATAACTCCCTCTCCTTGTAGGAGAGGGTTGGGGTGAGGTTTGGCTCCCTCTCCTTGCACGAGAGGGTTGGCGTGAGTTCTAGCTCCCTCTCCTTGTAGGAGAGGGTTGGGGTGAGGTTTGGCTCCCTCTCCTTGCACGAGAGGATTAGCATGAGTTCTAGCTAATAACTTCTCCCTTTCTGCTTGAGCCGTTAACCCAGCCTCCATCTTCAATAAAGTAGATTTTCCCATACCTGGGTCAGCCAGAACCATAATTTTCTGATTCTCTTTTTTTGCCTCTTCCCAGTCAACTTGTGTCCGCTGAGATTCTTCACCCATGCGTTTAAGGGCGTAGGCGCGTTTGAGTTCGGCTTCAGATTCCCCATATTCCCAGAAATTTTCTACATCTTTGCGTTTTGTTTCCAAGCTGACTTGAATAGGAATATATTGTTCTTTCAAGAGAATTGGCTGCTGGGTGTGGAAAAGCTTAATGTATTTGAAATAGTCTTCAATCTCTTGCAGGAATTGACAAACAGCATTTTTCTCTGGCTCTAGTCCTAGTTGGTCTAATTGCGTTGTAATATTGTCCCAGCGAATGACAAAACTTTCATCGCTTTTGCTGCATTGGATAACACCCACCACTCCGCCCAATTCTTCCACAAAAACTGCTCCGCCACTCGTTCCCGACTCCACTTTGGCATCAATTCTGTGGGAGAGAAAAGTAGATGTTTCCTGGGGGAGTTTATTCCAAGAGTTAGTAAATTTTATTTCCTGAGTTCCATAAGTAGAGACAGTCTTGAGAGGCGCACTGCGATCAATACTTTGAGCAGAAACAGCGAACCCTTCGGGAAAATTTTTCTTTTTTGCAGGCGGAAATCCATAGACTGTTACCGATGTTGATAGCTGTTGAGGATTGATAATCGGAACTGCCTTGGCATTTGTGACATTTATTTTGAGAATGGCAATATCAATCTCTGGGTTTGAAAGTTCTTCGCACCACTGCGCCTCGTAAATCTCCCCGTGATACTCTACCTTGAGTAAGTCCAACAAATAGATAACATGATGGCAAGTCACCAGATAGCCATCAGCACGGATGATGAATCCAGAACCCGCAATCTCTCCTTTTGGCGAGTTAGGGTTGAGAATTTTCACCATCGATTCTCTAAGTTGATCCAGGGTGTAATGACTCACGGCGCAGAACCCAGAAATTAAGGATTGGGCGGTATTTGCTGTTTAGCTTTACTGAAATCCCACTCTATAGTGACTTTAACATTAGCTTGTGCTGTTCCCTTGGTCACAAAGGGAACTCCTGTTTCTCCTCCTGCTTGTAAACCAAATTCCAATGTCACCTTGGTTGGTGCAGTGGTATGAGTTATTCCTTCTTTCACACTGTCTAGTACCAGTTTTGAATAGCTGCGTACGGTACTGACTGTCATTTTTGTCAATCTTTCTGTTCTTTCTTTGATGTCATCAATATATCCAACTGCTTGAAGTTCATCACTGTCTTGCTCGTCGTATTGAATATAAATTTCTTCCCCATCAGGACCAAGGATTTTTGTGATTTTTTCAGACATTTCTGTTGTTTTTCTATGTATTTTTATTAGGATATTTTAGAAGCAAAAGATAATGACATAAAAATTAATAAAATTTATTCATTAGTCAGCAAGTCCAGTCAGCCAGTCTACCATTAGATAGACATTCTCAATCTTCATTCTCAAGAAAGAGCAATTCGAGTGCTGTTGTCAGGTAAATTTTGGACAGTCAATACAATTCTTGCAAAAGTACTTAACAAATCAGGCGTTGTGATATTACCCTGTTTTCCTCTTAAATGGAGGATGAAAGAGCTGGAGAGGATGTGCTGACTAATTTGGAGACGCGCAGTCCGCTCGCGTTTCTTTGTATGTTAGCTCACAAAGGCTTTTGCAAGGTGTCTAATCTAATTAGGGAGGAACACTATGGTGGAATCAGGGAAAGATACAGTGGAATCAGCAAAGAATGCTGTGGAATCAGCAGCGAAGAAGACTGTGGAATCAGCCAAGAATGTAGTAGACAATGTTACTCCTTCACAACCACCAATTGAAGCCCAGTCTGATGTTCATGTCCTCAAGTCTCGTTTAGAATGGGGTGAACCTGCTTTTACAATTCTGGATGTGCGCGATCGCGATGCCTATAACCAAGGTCGTATCATGGGCGCAATGCCTTTTCCAGTTGATGAATTGGTAGACAGAGCAGGATCTTTAGCTAAAAGCCGTGATATCTACGTTTACGGTGAAAGTGACGAACAAACTGCTCAAGCTGCACAATTGCTGAGAAATGCTGGGTATGTACACGTATCTGAACTCAAAGGCGGTTTGGCAGCATGGAAGGCAGTCGGCGGTCCTACTGAAGGAACTCTAGAATCAAGGACTCCTGCTGGCGCAGATGACTACAATGTTGTAGACCGTTTAAAAAATCACGCAGAAACACAGCAAAAACAAGTATAGTTTTTAGCCAATAGTCATTAGTTCCTATTGACTAATGACTATTAACTCATGACTTTGTTAATGTTCAAACAAGTCCTTGAATTGCAACAAATCCAACGAAACTATCGTTGGTAAACACCGAAAGCATTCTTGAGCAAGTTCTAAACGTTCTTCTCGTTTGAGCATTTCTGCGAGTTTCTGCTGTACACCAATGAGATACCGCACATCGTTGGCGGCGTAACTCAGTTGGGCTTCAGATAAATTAGCAGCGTTTCCCCAGTCAGAACTTTGAGCGCTTTTATCGAGTTCTACCTGTTCCAATTCTTGCACCACATCTTTGAGTCCGTGACGTTGGGTGTAGGTACGGGCTAACTTGCTGGCAATTTTCGTACAGAAAACAGGAGCAACGTGAATGCCCAAATTGTAACGCAGCGTGGCAATGTCAAAACGCGCAAAGTGAAAGACCTTGAGGACATTACCAGCTTCTAAGAGTTTTTTTAAGTTTGGAGCATCCGTTTGACCTTTAGCAATACGAATTGCAGTGACTTTGCCCTCATTGTTGCACAGCTGGACGAGACACAAGCGATCGCGCTGCGGTAGTAATCCCATCGTTTCGGTATCTACAGCAATGACCTCAGCTTGTAGATAATGAGATAAAGCATCGTCACTAAGGTCGCGATCGCAAACCTGAAAATCTTCCATGAATCAGATTAAGTTCGGTGAAACACCTATATTATCTACGTTTCTTGTGAGCGCTTAAGCGCTGATATCTATTGCTGCGAAGGAAAATTTGCGTCAGATAAACTTCGCCTTCGCTATTTGTTGCTACACCAATTCCAGTCATATTGTAATTTCCTTTGATATTAACGAGATGATCGGGACTGTGGAGCCAACCAGTCACAGCTTCCTGCGCGGGATCGCTATATCCTAGGTTAAAGGCGACATTTTCCCCTGCACTTCTGTAGCGAATAGGAATAGCACCGACTCTCCTGACAAATCCCTGATGGCTAAACGGAACTTTACCCCTAGCCATATTTTGACTGTGAATCCTTGCTTGTTGCGAAATTTTTGCATTTAGGGAGAGCTTTGGCAAACCCTTGGAAGCTCGATATCGATTAATTTGGTCAAAAACTGACTTTTCTAAATCAGTAGGCTTAATAGTAACAGGTGATGTCACTCGACGTGACGACATTGACAACACCTTACTGTACTCTGATTTCTTTGTAGAGGTTTGACCTACTATAGAATTGGATAATAATGCGCTGCCAAGGAAAAGCGTACTTAAAGCTATGCCAAAAGCAGTTTGTCGGAACATGGAAAATTAAGTAATGTGTAGAGTTATCAGACGCACACCGTCAACGACCTAAGCGTTGAGTGCAACCCCCATGCCTAAAAGGCAGGGGCTTGTAGTTCACAGTAGTTGACCAGTTCAAGTCCGTCAAAGGGCTACGTTTACGGCAAGTGTTTAAGAACTCACCTTGGGGTGCGTGAGCGCCCCAAGCTCTGAAACTAGATTGTTAAACGTCCAATGAGGTTAAGGCAGTGTAATCTGGTAGTTTGCGACCGTAAACATGAACGAGGCAAACCTTACCCAGAGATGGGGTTTCCCGGAAACGGGATTTTTCGGATAAGTTCGACGAGAAATAAATTTCCCTAAGCCCTGACGGGCACGCTGCGCGAACGGGCTTCATCCCCATAAATAGAATTTAGGGGCTTCCGCCCTTCAATATCGGTGATTTTTTGTTTTTTGTATATATCCGTATACTTTTCAGGATTCCAGAGGTTAGGAACTCATTGCGTATCAAAGTAGCCGCGCCAATAGTTTTTCATGCTCATTTTAAAAAGGTAAAGTCATTCATAATAAAAAATACCCATCCATTTCTGTAGTTATCCGGACAAATATCCACATTGCGGGAGTAGACAAACGAAACCCTCTTTATGAACTGCGTCCATACAAAACCGCATTCCTTATGCTTGAATTGTTAAGCTTCAAACAAAAATTTTAAACAAAAACGTTTAACTCTCTGTCTGTAGCACCCGCAGCACCCGCGCAATATATTCTGCACGCCACTGCTCCCTTTCCTTAGCTACCGACTCGTCTGGCTGGTATGCTTCAATGTCGGCGATCGCTAAAATATCTTTAGCTTCAAGCAAACGTTCGATAGTGTCGAGACGTTCTCGCAGCACAGACACCTCACCGATAAGAGCCATAACTATTGCTAGCACCTTATCGGTTTGAGGATCATCAAAATAAACAGGTCGTTTTCCCTTTGCTGTTTTATTCATCTTAGAAATCCCTGTCTACTTGATTGCAGCAACAATAAACCAACTACCCCGACTACTTAACCTACCATTTTGAGAATTGTTGCTAGATACTTTTGCTTGCCATGCACCATTAGGAACAAACTTCTGAATAACCTTATCGGCTGCAAAACCAGCCTCAGTCACTAACGCTCCCAAATCCAAATCCCGCGTAGCACTCCAGAAGGGTTCATTGTTGTTAGCAGTTTCCCAATCGTACACGAAAGCTGTGTACGCATCCATGTGACTGTACAAAGGTGCTTCCACATGGATCATCATCCCACCAGGAGCCAGCAGACGATAACACTCGTGGAGCACATTCCGAATGGCTGGTTTAGGAATTTCATGTAGTAAAATATGCGAAACCACCAGGTCAAACGAGCCATCCGCAAAATTGGTATGTTCAGCATTTTGTTGCGAGAAGTGAACCCGTTTACCTAAGGCTTCCGCACGAGCATGAGCGTAACGCAACATCGGCGCACCGATATCTATGGCGTAGACTTCTGCATTAGGGTAAGCATCCACGTATGGTAGGGTACTGTGACCAACAGAACAACCCATGTCAAGAATTTTTTTTGGTTGAAAGTTGGGATATTCCGGCTTGAGGTAGTTCTCGACAATAGACAGTCCCATATCATCGTTTAATGGTCCCAGCCAACCGACACCATAAACATAAGTCCCGCGATCATAAATTGCACCAGCAGCAACATCGTTCTGAGCAAATTCACTGTGATATCCACCAGGCATACAGTGAATGTCTACCGCAGTTTGGTAAGCAGGAATTTGGAAATTAGGCTCAACTGTTAATGTACCCAGTTCGCCACCCTTGTCTTTAGCTCGTTCTATCAGATCTGGTAGCTGTCTCTCAACGCTAGCGTTTACCGCATCCCATAACATCTCTTGGTTAAGACGCTTCAGCGCACCCCACCAACGATATTGCGGTTCTTGCTGCATAACCTTCCGGATTTCATGACGGTTCTGGGGAGGACGCTGATGTTCCCGCTCAAATCTTGGCTTTGCTACTGTTTCATAAATGACCTTATTGCCAGGAGCAATATTCTGAAAAATGTGCTTTTTCAGACTTTGAACAAAGTTTTGCCGTGCCAGCTCGTCGTGTGTGGCTTGCGGCAGCATCGGGTGTATGAATTGTTTGTCCATCAGAGTTTCCCTCCTACATAGAACTTATCCAGGGTACAGGAGTAGTAGTCATGGACAAGCTAGAATGACATAACGACCATAATTATATATAACTCTCTCTGGCTTTCGTTCTCAGCATCTCTTGTGCTTCGTTAAATTAAATTTATGTCTTCATCCAATCCCAAATCCTCTGAAAACCGTCTTGTCTACCGGGAATTTGGCAACGATAACTCCGCCGCCCTACAAAGACCAACATCCCCTGCGCTAGAAAGAGCAATACAAGAACTACCCCCTCAACAGCAAAATGTGCGCGTGCAAGCTACCCGCGCCGGACGCAAAGGGAAAACTGTAACTGTGATTACTGGCTTTCAAGCCAAACCAGAAACCTTGCAAGCGTTACTGAAGCAGTTGAAAACTCAGTGCGGTACAGGTGGTACATTAAAAGACAACGAAATTGAAATTCAAGGCGACCAGAAGCAGAAAATTTTGGAGATTTTGCTCAAGCTAGGTTATAAAGCAAAAATTAGTGGTGGTTAGGGAGTGCAGTTTACCGAACACCAGAAATCTGCTGCTTGAAAACATAAATGTTATCTTTGATAAGTACAGAAATCCTGCTCGTTTTGATATTCATAGGAGGGAGCGATGGATTTAGTTAGAATAATCTGTGCTATTTTTCTACCACCTTTAGGAGTATTTTTGCAAGTTGGTATTGGTATAGACTTTTGGATTAATATACTTTTGACACTTTTCGGTTATATTCCTGGCATTGTTCATGCAATCTGGGTAATTTCTAGAAAGTGAATGTATAGTTAAGAAACTCAAACAAAAGAAAAAAGAAAAAAAAGCGAAGAAAAAAGCCAAAACTTTTTGGCGTTGAATATTGAAAATAGGGTGGGCAATGCTCACCTTTTTTGCGATTTAATTGATTTGTGAACAAACAAGATCCCCGACTTTTTAAAGAAGTCGGGGATCTGAAGAAGAGTTTCTCACTGTGATCGCTTCACAGCTGCCAAAATAAATGCGATCGCTTCTTCTGTGTGTTCCTCAATCATTTCTGGACTAAGGCGATCAATATCAGGTGTTAACTGTTTCCAGTTTTCATGCACTGTGAAGTAAAACAGACAAACGCTCAAAATATGAGTCAATGCCAAAAATGGCTTGAGGGGACGAAAACATCCTTCTGCCATGCCTCTCTCCAAAACCTTAAGTAGGTGTTTGTGAAGATTTAAAACATTGCATTCCCTAAAATAAGCTCCTTGATTTTGACTAGCTTCTTGAAACCAGAGCATTTGGCGCTGAGGGTTTTTAGCTTCATTTGAAATTGCGATGCGAATAATCTGCTTAAGAGCTTCTTCTGAGGAAAAAGTATCAAAGTTTAATTGCCCAACGATAGCTTGCACTTCATCGACTGGGCGTTGCAAGACTGCTTTATACAAGTTCTCTTTGTTCTCAAAATAGTAGTGAAGCGTTGCGGTTGTCACCTTGGCGTGTTCAGCGATCGCACTCATCCGCGTACCTTTTAAGCCATGTCGTGAAAATTCTTGCTCTGCGGCATTCAATATTTGTTGCTGCGTCACTTCAGCATCTCGAAACGGGCGGACTGATTTAGCAACTCGTTTACTTGATCGAACCACAGTATCTTGATTCATAGTTTGTCTTTCTATCGTACCAAAAAGCTACGATTACTGAAGATATTCAATCTTTGGATTGACGCAGCAGTAACCTATTGATAAACTTACTAACTAATTAGTCAGTTATTTTGGCAATTATGAAGCAATTGCAAGGTGCACCGTGGCTTTTGACACATCGTTCAATGCTAAAGCCCAATAAACCCATGAAAATTTCTCTGTTGGGCAATGATTACGTTCTTTGGCAAAACAGTGATGGTGCGATTAGTGCCTTGCCCAACGCTTGCCCTCACATGGGCGCAATGCTGTCAGAGGGATGGTGTGTGACAAAACCCGATGGCAGTAGCGCGATCGCCTGCCCTTTTCATGCGTTGGAATTTGACCATTCAGGTTGCACAGTCCTGCCTGGTTCTAACAAACAAACTAAATCGTTAATGCAGCCGCTAGAGTTAATCATCCAAGGTGACTTTATTTGGTCTTATGGAGGGTATGAACCGAAGATATCAATTCCAAACATCATGAATGAGATTGCAGCAGAGTATGAGTTCATTGGGGTTACGGGCAAGCGCAGCATTCCGACTGATATTTTGAGCTTGCTGCTGAATATGCACGACTACAACCATCAAAATGGTACGCATCGAGAATTATTTGAGATTGAACAAGTCCACGTGAAGCAGTTCATCGACGAAGGGTTACATTCTCATGCCTACTTGTCGCAACCCAGGAAAAAACCTACATTTCGTGACATTTTGAAAAATCCCGGTCTGCTGGCGATGCCAAAAGTGTTGGAAGCTCATCTAGAAAACTTCTTTCCGTTCATGGGATTGATGCACGGTGAGAATAAGCTGCTGAGCCTGAAAGAATGTCACTTCTATCTTCCAGAAACTGATCATCAATCTCGTGTGTTTGTGTTGATGTACATGAAGGCGCATTCTCCGATTGCACACTTGATCAAAGGCAATCTCCTGAAGTTAATTAATGTGGTTGTGGATCAAGACGCAAAGATTTTAGGTAAGATTTACGCCAATACACCGCAGCGAATTAAGTTAAACAATGAAGTGGGAATGGATTGGGTACGGCGAAATTTTGAAAGCTTTCCAGGTGTTGCCGAACCAAATCTATCAAGAGATAGCGGGAGCGTGAGAACCCCTGCCTTTTAAGCTGGGGATGAAACGCGACACGCAGGACTTTAGTCCTGCGTGTCTCTTAACCATTGTTCTACATACTCGCTTGCACTTATTCCCTTTTTCTTAGCTAAAGTTTTTAGTTTATTCCACGAATAATCTGTAAGGGAAATTTCATGCCCTTTCTTTAACTCAGTGTAAAAAACAGGATTATTTTTTATTCTTTTTATTCCTTTTCCTGTTGACATGATTAGAATACCCGGATAAACTAATTTTATATTAGCAAGGCAACAGGAGGTGAGTCAACTGTACAAAACAATTCCACTTAAAGCAAAATTCACTGATGAAGAGAAAGCATTTTGGGTTAACCAGTGTGAACACGCTAATAGTCTGATTAATTCAGCGATTTATCACACCAAGCAGACTCATTACAGCAAATTACAAGAACAAGGCAATGCTTTTACGATTTACTGGCGTAGTGATGAATTATGCTACTGTTGGAAAACTTATAAGTGCAGTACAACTTACCCAGAATTAGACAAGGCGCTTAAAGACAGTCCACATTACAAAGCAATGGCTGCACAGTCAGCACAGCAAACACTTAAGACAATAGGCGAGTCAATCACCAGTTACAACGGGTTGGTTAACGCTTACTACAAGGGTGAAGTCGATAGACTGTCATTACCAAAATACAGAAAACGTGGTGGTCTTGCTTCGGTAACTTTTCCACGTCAAGCGCTCAATTACAAAGATGGTTGTTTTCACCCGTCAATCAGCCGTGAAACCAAACCACACCTGCTGACTGAAATATTCTTGCACTTACCTGAGTTTATTGACTCGGATTGGGTTAAGGAAGTGACGGTACGTCCTTATTTGGGTGAATTGTGGATTGATTGGGTGATTGATGATGGTAAACAACCAATTGAGATTAATCCAAATCTTGATTACACCCAAGCTTGGTCATTTGATCACGGTGGAACAAATTGGTTAACAGGTGTATCAACCCGTGGTAAAAGCTTAATCATTGATGGTCGCAAGCTTAAGGCGATGAATCAAGGTTATTGTCGTCTGGTTGCTAAGTACAAGCAAGGGAAATCGGATTTTTACTGGGACAGCAACCTTGATAGAGTGCAACGTAAGCGCAACAACCAGATGCGCGATGCTGTTAACAAAGCAGCGCGATTCATCATCAACCAGTGCCTTAATGACAAAGTAGGTAATCTTGTCATCGGTTGGAACGAAGGACAGAAAAACAATTCCAATATGGGCAAACGCAATAATCAAAACTTTGTCGTCATTCCCACAGGACGACTGATTGAACGTTTAAAACAACTAGCCTGTGAGTATGGAATACAGTTAACGATTACTGAGGAAGCGTACACATCGAAAGCATCATTTCTTGATGGTGACTCACTACCGAAACACGGTGAAAAACCCGTTCGCGTTAGCGTCTCCGAAGGAGAAGGTTGGAGGGCGTCAGGTGAGAGAGTGAAGCGTGGTTTGTACAAAAGTCGTGATGGTTATATCATCAACGCAGATTGCAACGGTGCAGCCAACATAGCTACTAAAGTAGCCACACAGCTAAAACTTAATTTAGCCGAGGTGGGTAGGGCATCTTTGACAGTGCCACAACGGATTGATTTGTTTAATCGCTTAAGTAAATCATACCGTAAACGTTGCCTAGTGGGTCTTCTAGACCCACTAGGCAACATCAGTTTAGAATCCCCTTACTTCTAGTGAGGGGAGATGTCAACCCGGTAGTTGCCAGCAACATAACAATTCGGGGCAATGTATTGATAAGTAATAACCATGTTACAATCGCCCCGCAGTCTAAGCATAAACTTTGAATCATGGATATGCGTCGCTTTTATGCCAACACCTCCATATTGTTTTTACTAACTGCTGCTTTTGGCACTTGTAGCTATGCTAAAGCTGAAAATAGCCACAGGCAAATTGTGGATCAAGCTTGGCAGATAATTAACCGGAAATTTGTTGGTACAAATTTTAATAGTCAAAATTGGCTGCAAACGCGACGAGAGGTTTTGTCTAAAGACTATACAACCAAGCAAGCAGCCTATGACGCTATTCGTGCCATGCTGAGAAAACTTAACGACCCTGAAACCCGGCTTCTGGATGGTAAGCAGCTTGCCAGTGTTGAGATGGAAAGCAGTGGAAAGTTCATTGGCGTTGGTCTGATAGATTTTTCAGTGGACAGCGATGAAAAAACCAAAGAACTAAGGGTAGTGACTGCCATATCGGATACTCCAGCTGCCAGAGCAGGTTTGCAACCTAAGGATATTATTCAGGCAATTGATGGTGTACCCACCAAACCTCTCAGTCATGATCAGGCGATGATGCGGCTGCGGGGTCAAGCAGGTACTCAGGTAGTTTTAACTGTACGCCGTCAGGGCAAGACTTTTGATGTACCGCTCTTACGTGAAGCTATCTCTGTGCAACCAGTACGTACCTCGCTCAAGCAGGAGGGAGGCAAAATTATTGGTTATATTGCCTTGACACAGTTTACGCCTAACGCATCTCAGGAAATGCGTAATGCTGTCAAAGAGCTACTGAATAAAAACGTAGACGGTTTTTTAATTGATTTACGCAACAATCCTGGTGGCTTGCTTCAGCCTAGCACGGAGATTGCCAGTCTTTTCTTGAATAAAGAACGGGTTGCATCCATTCGAGATCGTACAGGAAGCTTGGAAGAAATTCAGACAAGTGGTTCCAAGCTCACCAATAAACCTGTAGTAGTCTTGGTTAATCATGGTACTGCTAGCGCCAGCGAAGTCTTAGCGGGAGCGCTTCAGGACAACCGCCGCGCGTTGTTAGTCGGAACCACCACCTTTGGTCGAGGACGGCTTCATGGTGGAGAGCAATTGTCTGACCGCTCTGTTGTTTTGGTATCCGTCGGCAACTTGTTGACTCCTGCAGGACGTGACATTAGCCGCTTTGGCATAAAGCCAGATTACGTGGTTGAAATTCCACAAGCAGTGCTTGAGAAATGGAGGCCAGCAAATATTGCTACCCAGAAAGATACTCAGTACACCCAAGCACTTGCAGTTCTGATGCAGCGCATTTCAAAATTGCAATAGTTAAGATTTTGACCAACCTAGGTTATAAAGCTAACATCAGTAGTGATTAAGGTAGTTTACGCGCCGCCAAATACTCGTACATCTGCCAACGTGCATCCACCTCGGCTTGCGCTTCTTCTAACAGGCGCTTGGCAAGAGGGGGTTTGCTCTTGGTGAGCATTTTGAAGCGATTTTCTTGGTACATCGACTGTTCTACTGTTTGCTTGGGCTGACGCATATCCAACTGCAAAGGATTCTTACCTTCTTTTTCTAACTCAGGATTATACCGATACAGCAGCCAACGACCTGAATCTACCAAAGCTTTCTGGTGACTCATGGCTGTCGTCATGTTGATACCGTGGGCGATGCAGTGGCTGTAGGCAATAATCAGCGATGGTCCGTCGTAAGCCTCTGCTTCTAGAAATGCCTTAAGGGTATGTTCATCTCGTGCGCCAAGCGCTACACTCGCTACGTAGATATTACCGTAGGTCATGGCAATTAGCCCTAAGTCTTTCTTGCCTGCTGGCTTGCCACTGGCGGCAAACTTAGCAACTGCTGCCCGTGGGGTGGCTTTGGAGGATTGTCCGCCTGTGTTAGAATATACCTCTGTGTCCATGACCAAGATGTTGACGTTACGACCGCTGGCAAGCACATGGTCAAGTCCACCAAAGTCAATATCATACGCCCAACCATCACCGCCGACAATCCAGATACTTTTCTTAACTAGGTAATCAGCGATTGATTTAAGATTTTGGATTTTAGATTTTAGATTGTTATTCTGTAGAGACGTTGCATCCGAAAGTTCTACATCAGCAAGGATTTTATCTAATCGGTGTTTTAACAGCTCAATCCGTTGGCGTTGTTCGTAAATATCTGCTTCGGTGTTTTGCTGGGCATTTAGGATAGACTCAACAAGGTTATCATCGCCAATTTCACTGCTTAATTTTTGTAGGAGTTCAGCGGCGAATTCGGCTTGCTTATCTAAGGAGAGGCGGAAACCAAAACCAAATTCGGCGTTATCTTCAAATAAACTATTAGACCATGCGGGACCTTTTCCTTCGGCGTTCGTTGTCCAAGGGGTTGTCGGTAAGTTTCCACCGTAGATTGAAGAACAACCTGTGGCGTTGGCTATAATGGCGCGATCGCCAAACAATTGTGTGAGCAATTTCAGATATGGCGTCTCACCACAACCACCACAAGCACCAGAGAATTCAAACAAAGGTTCTTGCAGTTGTTGTTGGCGAATTTGGTTAATTTTAAGCCCTTGACGGTCAGGATTTGGCAAACTTAAGAAAAAATTCCAGTTTTCACGCTCTTGCTCCCGCAATGGCAACTGTGATTCCATGTTAATTGCCTTGCGTTCTGCCTGGGATTTATTCTTGGCAGGGCAAACATCTACACAGATACCGCATCCTGTGCAGTCTTCTGGGGCAACTTGAATGGTAAACTTCTGTTCGGCAAAGTCTTTATCTTTAGGGCTAACTGACTTAAAAGTTGCTGGGGCGTTAGCTAATTCACCGACTTGATAAACCTTACTACGGATGGCTGCGTGAGGGCAAACCATGACACACTTGTTGCACTGTACGCAGACATCAGCGTCCCAAACTGGAATTTCTTGTGCGACATTGCGTTTTTCCCACTTGGCAGTCCCTGTAGGAAAAGTACCATCTGCAGGTAACGCACTGACGGGCAATTCATCCCCTTGCCATGACATGATTTTGCCCAGGACTTCCCGAACGAATTCGGGCGCACTTACGGGAAATGGGGAATGAAGGGATGAGGGAGTGAGGGAGTGAGGGAATGAGGAAGTTATCGGCGTTGTCTTCCTTATCTCCGTTGTCCCTACTTGGACTTTGTGCAAATTATCTAAAGTTCTGTCTACAGCTTCCAAGTTCTTGCGGACGACTTCTGCCCCTTTTTTGCCGTAGGTTTTTTCGATTGCTTGTTTGATTTTGGCGATCGCTTCTTCTTGTGGCAAGACACCGGCTAATGCAAAAAAGCATACTTGCATTATCGTGTTAATCCTGTTGCCCATACCACTTTCACGAGCAACCTGATTAGCATCGATGACGTAAAACTTGAGTTGCTTGCGAATAATTTGCTCCTGCACTTCCACTGGGAGATATTCCCAAACAGTATCAGCATTGTAAGGACTGTTGAGCAGAAATGTTGCCCCAACAACAGCAGCTTTCAATACATCTATGCGTTCTAAGAATACCCACTGATGACAACCAATAAAGTTTGCTTGGTCAATCAGGTAAGTTGAACGAATTGGTTGTGAACCGAAGCGCAGGTGCGAAACGGTTATTGAACCGGATTTTTTGGAGTCGTAGACAAAGTAGCCTTGGGCGTAGTTGTCGGTTTCTTCACCAATAATCTTGATTGAGTTTTTGTTTGCACCAACTGTACCATCGGAACCTAACCCGTAGAACATTGCCCGTACAACGTTATCCGGTTCTATGGAGAAGTTGGGGTCAAATACCAAAGAGGTGTAACTAACGTCGTCATTGATACCGATGGTAAAGTGATTTTTTGGTTTTACCTGAGCAAGGTTTTGAAAAACTGCCTCCACCATCGCTGGGGTAAATTCTTTCGAGGAAAGACCGTAACGACCACCAACAATTTTAAGATCGGGGGAAATTCTGCCACTCCCTCGTTCCCGATCTGCCCATCCTGCTTCATAAATAGCAGCCACTACATCTAAATAAAGGGGTTCACCTACGCTACCAGGTTCTTTGGTGCGATCAAGAACGGCAATTGCTTTTACTGTGGTAGGTAGAACGTCTACAAATCTTTTGACATCAAAAGGACGGAAGAGTCTAACTTTGACAACACCAACTTTTTCTCCACGGGCGTTGAGGTAATCTACTGTTTCATGGACTGTCTCACACCCGGAACCCATGAGTACGATAACCCGTTCTGCGTCTGGGACTCCATGGTATTCAAAAATGCCGTAATGCCGTCCTGTACGTTCCCCGAATTGATCCATAACCTGTTGGACAATGTCGGGACAAGCGTTGTAATAGGGATTAATGCTTTCGCGTTCCTGGAAATAGACATCGGGGTTTTGGGCGGTTCCCCGTAACACTGGATGGTCTGGGGTTAAAGCGCGATCGCGGTGGGCAAAGACTAATTCATCATCAATGAGCGATCGCAAGTCGCTATCTTCCAGTAGTTGAACTTTCTGAATTTCATGAGAGGTGCGGAAGCCATCAAAGAAGTGCATAAATGGCACCCGCGCCTCAAGGGTGGCTGCTTGAGCAATTAGGGCGAAGTCATGGCTCTCCTGTACTGAAGCGGAACACAACAAGGCAAAGCCAGTTGCACGGGCTGCCATGACATCACTATGGTCGCCAAAGATAGACAGGGCGTGAGTCGCGAGTGTGCGAGCTGCAACGTGAATAACGGCACTGGTGAGTTCACCTGCTATTTTGTACAGGTTGGGAATCATCAACAGCAATCCTTGGGATGATGTGAAAGTCGTGGTGAGACAACCCGTTTGCAATGCTCCATGCACCGCTGCTGCTGCTCCCCCTTCACTTTGCATTTCAACCACACTTGGAACGGTACCCCAAATGTTGGGACGACTTTCAGATGACCAAGTATCTGACCATTCACTCATTGACGATGAGGGGGTGATGGGATAAATGGCAATCACTTCATTTAGGCGGTAAGCAACGCGGGCAACAGCCTCATTCCCATCTATCGTTGCAAAGGTTTTGTTCATCATTCCTCCTGTTAGTTTCCCCAGGTGCCAAAATATGAGCATTGCTAATTCCTAATAGCTCATAGATAATTCCCTAAGCTTCTTAGCCCTGGGCAATCTTCAAATTTGATATCAAATGAAAGAACTACCCCACTCCCACTTGCAGCTTACACATCTTGGCAATCTCAATTTTTATCAATTAAGTATTCCTTTAGACTGCATAAAGGAAACTATGAATAAAATACTTAGAAATAGCCAATGCAACAGAAGTTGGTAGACTCAAATCAATGAAGCGAAATATTAATTTAATATTTCTTTGTAGCTTTTTGTCTCATTTTGCTTAAGCGTACAGACAATTTGCGACTTTGAGTCTAACTGTAAATCAATCTTTCATACAATTCAGTATCTCACGCTATCAATTGCATTGATTTGTGTGAATTAATAATGTACTCAAGAAGAAAAACTATTAATTAGCAATAGTTTCAAATAATAATAAAAAATTTTTGGGGTAGAGGTACGGGAAAATTTTGCTTACAGGAAACCGAGATTCCAATAAGTTTAGAAAAATACTATAGCAATCCTAAATGATTTATGAAAAATCTTAAGTATTGTAGGGTGGGCAGTGCTTACCGTATTTTGCCCACTACATCCGGGTTTTGCTAAGCACTGCCCACCTTACGTGTCGTTCAAAAATCTGCGGAGGAGTCCTATATGAAAAATACTATTATTTTTATTTCCGTCTTCAAAAGATTGTCGTGTCATGTTTGTGCCAGTGATACCGTTAAAATTTGGTACTCTATCAGATTATTTGGAACATCTGTGCAAAAATCGCAACACCTTCTCTCCCCTTACTCGCTGCTCCCTGCTCAGAGCAGTCTTAATGATAAGCCTTCCACCGTATTAATGTTGAGTGTCAAACAATTTTGACTTTTGACTTTCAAAGCAGCACTACTAGTATGTCACGGCGTAAATAGAGCAACCATTTAAAATCCACAAAAAGCCCATTCCATAATACTTTTGACTTTTGACTTTTGACTTTTGACTTCCGCCTTGCGGTGCTAGTCGTCGTGAAGTTTTCCGTAATTACAGATGTTTGTACTGAAATACTCTTTTGAATGCTGTATGTAGATTTTACAACCTGGCTTTTCACGCCATGTGGAAAAATCCACGAAAAACCTAACCCCCTAGCCCCCTTCCCTACTAGGGAAGGGGGAAACATCAAAGCCTCTCTCCTCGTAGGAGAGAGGTTTGGAGAGAGGTTTTCCACATCCCGTGAAAAGTAAGATTTTACAACTACTACATATTAATGTGACGTATTAAATCAGTAGAAGTCTTACAGAATCAATAAATGAGGGTGATATGACAGAAGAAGATCGCAGTGCCAAAGTTGGAGGAAGTGCTGACCGCAGTGCGATTATTACTGGTAATAGCAATACTGCTACTATTACTATTACCAACTACTATTACCGTGAAAATACAACGGTAAGACCTGTTGAATCTACGGTTGTAAGTAGCGAAAATCTTCTCTGTCCCTATCGCGGTTTGTTTCACTTTGGTCCCGATGATGCGGAGTTTTTCTTTGGACGTGAGGTATTTGTAGAAGAACTATTCGCGGCGACTCAAAACCGTAATTTTATACCCGTGTTAGGTGCGTCGGGAAGCGGAAAATCTTCGGTGGTGTTGGCGGGATTAGTGCCAAAGCTGCAAAATGAAGGTCACTGGTTATTTACTCACTTCCGTCCTGGTTCTGAGCCTTTCCATGCCCTAGCTTTGGCTCTGGTTCCGCTTTACACAGAAAATCTGGATGCTACTGATAAGATCATCCAAGCTCGTAAGTTGTCACAATCCCTTGGTGATGGTGAAATCTCCCTAGCTGATGTATTTGCCCAGATTCACCAAAATCACCCCACGGCTCGGGTGTTGCTGATTGCCGATCAATTTGAAGAAATTTACACTTTATGCGCGGATCATAAAGTTCGCCATAGTTTTCTAGATAGTTTATTAGTCAGCTTTCAATCCTCTGCTTATCAGTCCCAATACAATCATGTGCTAGTTGCAACCATGCGGGCAGATTTCTTGGGGAATGCTCTGTCATATCCCGCTTTTGGAGATGTATTGAAAACTGATATCAAGCTCAGATCAATGAACCATGATGAACTTTCACAGGTGATTGCAAAGCCTGCTGAGAAATTGGGGGTGACATTTGAAGGGGGACTGGTGGAACGCATTTTGGATGATGTCGAAGATGAACCGGGGAATTTACCTCTTTTAGAGTTTGCGTTGACGGAATTGTGGAACCAGCGCCAGGGTAAACAGTTAACTCATGCAGCTTATCAGCACATAGGTAAGGTACAAGGTGCGTTGGCTCGTCATGCAGATCAGAATTATGGTAAGTTGAGCGCAGCCCAGAAAGAACAGGTACGGCGGATTTTCATCCAATTAGTGCAACCGGGTGAAGACAGACAAGATACGCGACGAGTGGCGACGAAAGCCGAATTGGGTGAAGAACGCTGGAAATTGGTGAAACAGTTGGCGGATGATCGATTAGTAGTCACCAGTCAAAATGCTGCTAACCAAGAAACTGTGGAAGTTGTTCATGAAGCGTTGATTCGTAATTGGGAAGAACTGCGACAATGGATGAATGCAGACCGTAGCTTTCGCGCTTGGCAAGAAAGGCTGCGGTTCGCAATGCTTCAATGGCAAAAAATGCAACGGGATGAAGGGGCATTGTTGCGGGGTGCAGTGTTAAAAGAAGCGGAAGAAAAGCTGAAACAACGCCGAGAGGAACTAAGCGCAGGAGAGCAAGAATTTATTCAAGCAAGTGTAGCACTGCGTCAACGTGGTCAGCAGCGAATTTACTATTTTTTGGGGGGGATTGGGAGTGTCCTTTCACTGGTACTGGGAATCTGGGGTTGGTTGAATTATACAAGTCTGGGGCAATTGACTCAAATTCGCTGGCAATTGACTGATGTGAGTCAGCGAACGGAACCTAGGTATCAATCAGAAGCGGCTATCGCCTTTGCTAAGGATGAAAATTCTGCTCAAGCCTTGAAACTTGCCAACCAGATTCATGATTCCTATTACAAAGCCTCTGCCTTAAGTGCTATTGCCGCAGTGTATGGCAAACTCAACCAACCGGAAAAAGTCGCTCCCCTGCTGGAAAAAGCGATCACCTCTGCCAACCAGATTCAGGCGGTGGGTTACAAAGCCTCTGCCTTAAGTGCTATTGCCGCAGTATATGGCAAACTCAACCAACCGGAAAAAGCCGCTCCCCTGCTGGAAAAAGCGATTGCCTCTGCCAACCAGGTAGGGAGACCCAATGACAAACTCCTTCCCCTAATAGCCATTGTCAAAGCTATTGCAGAGCTACAACAAACGGAAAAAGCCTCTGCTTTGCTGGAAAAAGCGATCACTGTTGCCAAACAGATTCCCCGATCAGCCAATGCTATAAAAGCTATTGCCGAAGTATATGTAGAGCTACAACAACCGGAAAAAGCCTCTGCCTTACTGGAAAAAGCGATAGCTGATGACTACCAGAATAATGATTCCTCTGACAAAGCTGATGCCTTAAGAGCCATTGCCGAAGCCATTGACAAACTCAACCAACCGGAAAAAGCCGCTCCCCTGCTGGAAAAAGCGATCGCTTCTGCCAACCAGATTCAGATATCCGGTGACTTTATTTATATCGATGCACCAGCGAACCAAGCCGATGCCTTAAGAGCAATTGCTCAAGCCTATGGCAAGCTCAAGCAACGGTCAAAAGCTGCTGCTTTGCTAGAAAAAGCGATCGCCTCTGCTAACCAGATTCAGGATTCCAATTCCAAAGCCTATACCTTAAGTGCCATTGCCCAAGCCTATGGCAAGCTGAACCAACCAGAAAAAGCCGCTGCTTTGCTAGAAAAAGCGATCGCCTCTGCCAACCAGATTCAGGATTCCGATAATCAGGATTCCTATAATAAAGCCAATAACTTAAGTGCCATTGCCCAAGCCATTGTAGAGCTACAACAACCAGAAAAAGCCGCTGCTTTGCTGGAAAAAGCGATCGCCTCTGCCAACCAGATTCAGGAATCCAGAGACAAAGCCAATGCCTTAAGTGCTATTGCCCAAGCCTAT
The DNA here is from genome assembly GCF_963920835.1 of Scytonema sp. PCC 10023. Taxonomy (NCBI): domain Bacteria; kingdom Bacillati; phylum Cyanobacteriota; class Cyanophyceae; order Nostocales; family Scytonemataceae; genus Scytonema; species Scytonema sp. PCC 10023. Next base: position 5,710 of record NZ_CAWUDP010000002.1, on the reverse strand, counting down.
GCAGAGCTACAACAACCGCAAACAGCATCTGCCTTACTGGAAAAAGCGATCACCTCTGTCAACCAGATTCAGGAATCCTTTGAAGTCTCTAAAGACTCTCCCTTACGTGCCATTACCAAAGCCATTGGCAAGCTCAACCAACCAGAAATTGCCGGTGATTTGCTCAAGCAAGCGATCGCCTCTGCCAACAACATTCAGGAATCCTATTCCAATGCCTCTGCCTTAAGTGCCATTGCCGAAGCCGCAGCGAACCTGAAAAACTGGGGACAGGCACTGAAAGCTACGCAAGAATGTCCCAGTGACGATTGTAAGGTGGAATCGCTGGCGAAGGTTTTAACGGTTCATGCCGAGCAGCAGCATCCTGAGTTGAAGGAGGAGGAGGAGGAGGAGGAAACTTTTTTTTAAACAGCGATAATTAGCGAACTGACAAGTCTGCGCTTGCGCGATGCTTTGGAGGAGCCGCCTTAACTCCACAACAGTGCGATTACCTACCAAGCTGCATATTTTACAATCTTCCAGAAAAAATATACTCAATTTGTATCAAAATCCCAAATACCAACTTATACCAATTTGAAAAAAGAATGCAACACATCGGTTAAACCCCTCCCTACCCTCCCCTTGGCAAGGGGAGGGTGCGCGATAGCGCGGGTGGGGTATCTGTCGCAAACATTTTTTGAATCGGTATTATTTTCCCAAAACACATATAAAAAACCATATCAAATAACACCGTGAAAAAAATCCTCATCCTCTCCGCCAACCCCAAAAACACAAGTAATTTGCGCCTAGATGAAGAGGTGCGGGAAATCAAAAACACACTGCAACTTTCTCCAAATCGAGAGGAATTTCAAATCATCACTGAATCTGCGGTACGAGTGGATGATTTAACCCGCTTTTTGTCTAATCATCAACCAACAATTATTCACTTTTCCGGGCATGGCTCTGGTACTGATGGATTAGCCTTGGAAGATAATTCTGGACAGGTGCAACTTGTCAGTACACAAGCCCTGGCAAAGCTATTTGATTTGTTTCAGTCACAGGTTGAGTGTGTTTTACTCAACGCCTGCTACAGCGAATCACAAGCCACAGCAATTCACCAATACATTGATTGCGTGGTGGGGATGAATCAGGCGATTGGAGATAGGGCGGCGATTAAGTTTAGTGTCGGGTTTTATACTGCCTTAGCAGCACTCAGGAATTATGAAGATTGTTTTCAAATGGGTTGTACCTCCATTGATTTGCAAGGGATTCCAGAATATTTAACCCCAGCAATCAAAATTAGGCGACGGCGTTATCAGACAGTACAGGCAACAAATCCAGTGAAATCTGACAAGGATAATGGTATGAATAATGACAATAAAAGCGGACAAAAGCGTTCAGTTTCTATTGGGGGTAATGCCACTGGTAGCGCAATTATAACCGGAGATAGCAGCACTGCAAACGTCAATTTTCAACAAGTCAGTTTACCCGCACCAGCAAGCGTCAACATACAAGCAGAACTCAACGCCTTACGTGAGATCTTAGCGAACTTAGAAACCTCAGACCGTCGTAAAATTGACAATGCCTTTGCTGATGCACAGGAGGAGTTAAATAAGCCACAGCCAGATAAAGATGAAATTGGTGATGCATTAAACCGAGCGTTGAAATATGCCAAGAAAGCCGAAGGGTTTGCCGATGCAATGGAAAAACTTCAGCCCCATCTCACTAAAACTACTGCTTGGCTAGGTGATAATTGGCACGAATTGTTAAGTCTGGTGAATTTAACAATTTGACTTGGTAAGCGGTTACGCAAAATTAACGAAAAACCTAACCCCCCAGCCCTTTCCCTGCAAGGCTATCCATGACCCGGATCTATACTTTTACAGAAATTGACCCAGAAATTAAGTAGCTCGGCACAAAATATTTTTTGTTTGTAGTAAGCGCTTTAGCGCTAAAGCGCTTACTACAAGCGTTTCACATCAATTACATTTCTTTACATAAGTTTGTTTCATCACGCCGACCTACTTAAACTCTTGGGCTAACTATCAAAAAGTTGTAACTGTCGCTTTAAGCCACCAAACGTCTTAACAATTGGAAACCAAATTGTTTCAATATTGATTCTGCTTTCTGTTGATGGTCATTAGCAAAAGTCACCAGTAGTGGGCAAGCCCATGTAGTTCTGGTTATTAGCTTCCTGATAATTGCTGCGCTTGCTGCTTGTGATCTATCAAGATAGGTCTGAACCGCTCGAAGTTGTTGATGTCTACGCAGGGCGTACAATCGAGCTTGGTTTTCAGTTCAGCACTGAAGGAAATGAGCTGCTCGGCAAGAACCTCACGGTCGGTTAAGCAGCCTTTGATTGCTATGAGTTCTCCTAGAGTCCACTCATACAGATGTCTGTCTGCATTGTTCATTATTACAATCAGTTCGTTCTTGGTTCTCATGATTTGGTTGAGAAGCTCATCTAGCTTGGCACTGATCAAATTTGCAATCAGGATGTTAAATGTCTCTTTGCCACCTATTATATGGATCAGTTCATCAACGTACTGCGTAACCAGAATTAAAAATGTCTGATTCCACTCGGTGCGAATGCTGGAAATCTTGATGTCAATATCTCTGTATACTTTATTAATCTTATTGTTAATTGCAGTACTGTTAGCAACGAAGTTTACAATCTCATGGTTAATTATAGTGTTGTTGATGACACCGTAGTGTAAGCGCTGGTCAATGTAGTGCTGTAATTCCTCATTATCATTCACAATGTAGTGAGTCATTAATGGAATGTTATTTCTTATCTTCTGCTCAAAGGTTTGGTCGATTTGCTGAGCTATATACTGGTCGATGTAATCCTTGAATTCCTGCTTATCCGCAATCTTGTTGATAATGAATCCGATGTTGTTATTTATCTTTTGCTCAAAGATTTGGTCAACGAACTTGTTGACCTGCTGCTGACGACGACGTCTCCGGAACCACCACAAAGGCAAACCTAGCAGTCCCAGCAAGAACAACCACGGCAGCGATGCAAATGGATTTTTATAAAGGGAGTTTAAGGTATTTTCTACAGGCGAGGGTATCCGATCCTCTGAGTCACTTTTTCTTCCGGAAGGCGATGTATTGTTTTCGCCAGGTATGGGTAAGGGCTGACTCGTCTGTCCTGTTCCAGAAGGCTCTCCAGAAGGTTTATTTGTAGAATTTTGTGTAGCTTCATTTTTTCTTCCGGAAGGCGATGTATTGTTTCCGCCAATGATGGGCGAGACCTGACTACTCTGTCCTGTTCCAGAAGATCCTCCAGAGGGTTTATTTGTAGGATTTTGTGTAGCTTCATTAGTCAACACTCCAGATGATGGGTTGTTTGTTCCTGCTGGTTTTGAGCCTCCTGAAGTACCTCCACCTGAAACACTATTTTTCTTAGATGAGGGATCATTGATGCCTTGTACTTGATTAGGTTTTTTATTAGAGGATTCCTGAGGCTGTCCTCCTATCCCTTCTGTAGAGTTTTCTTCACTCTCCAAATTCCTGAACGGTTGTTTAATTAAATGAGGTGGTGCATCAGAAAAAACGGGGGTTGGGAGCAACAGAGCCAAGAAAAGTGATACCCCAACATATGAATATCTTTTTTTTGCCATAAGTAGTATTTCCGACCCTCGCAAAGTAATTTTTTATTGACCAGAGGTGCAGATTGAAATATCTTCAGGAAGTATTTTATAGTTAATAATTCCTGTAATCATTCAGACAGTTGGTTCCTGGTATTTGACTCTTCGTTTTTTATAACGGTACTCAGCAACGATAGGATAAAATATGCTGCGTAACCGAGTGATTGCACCGAGATAGTCAGGAAAAAAATCAAAGAGCGATCGCTGCATCAAATTTAGCTAAATCTTACTTAACTACCTTCACCAATGGCAATAAAATTAAAAGCTGACTTTTCTTTCGTAACAGCCAGCTTTGGAGAATCTTCACCTGATTGTTGTTGAAGTCCTAAATTCCAGATAGGAACTTGAGCTTTGTTTGGAGTTATATCCTTAACAATGATTTGATTATCAGCACCCCAATTCTTCAAAGTAGCGACTACGCTGGGAAGGTTAACAAAAGGTTGTAAAAAAGTAGTTATATAAGTTCCTGTGTCTGGTGATTTCACATTAAATCCTTCCCCGTTTTGTTTTGTTCCGTCTTCACCAACTGTTCCGTAAATCATTTTTTGTGTCTATTTTTTCACCTTTGTTTTGTTGAAGTAGGTTGCGTTAAAGCAACGCAGTAACGCAACCTCTACACCATCAAATTTGAGCTAACTAGCTTTAAGGGCTAAAGTCTAGTTATTTGTTTCCTGGTAATTGCTGGGATTGCTGCTTCGGCTCTAACACAGGTTTGAACGGCTTGATGGTCTGGATGTCCACGCAGGCGGTTCCATCCAGCTTGGTTCTGAGTTGAGCGCTGAAGGTGACTAGCGTCTCGACAAGAACCTCACGGTCGGTTAAGCAGCCTTTGATTGCCATGAGTTCTCCCAGAGTCCACTCATAGAGTTGTCTGTCTGCATTGTTGATGAGTACAGTCAGTTCGTTCTTGGTTCTGATGATTTGGTTGAGAAGCTCATCCACCTTGATGTTGATGATATTCGCAACCTGGGTGTTGAATGTGTCTCTGTCGCCTATTATGTTGATCACTTCATCAACGTACTGTCTCACCAGATTTAAGAATGTCTGATTCCACTCGTTGCGGACGCTGTCAATCTTGATGTCAATATCTCTGTAGACGTTATTAATCTTGTTGCTAATTTCCGTACTGTTGACAACCAAGTTGACAATCTCGTTGTTGATTTCAATGTTGTTGGTTACATTTTGCTGTAAGCGTCGGTCGATGTACTGATCTAAGCCCTCATTGTTATTCACAATGTTCTGGGTAATCACTGGAATGTAATTTCGTACCTTTTGCTCATAAGTGTTGTCAATTTGCTGGCTGACGTACTGGTTCAGTTCAATATTGTTATTGACAAGCTTCTGAGTAATGACTCTGTTGAATATCTCTGTGCCGCCGATGATGTTGCTCAGTTCATCCACGTGCTGTGTAGCCAGATTGATGAATGTCCGATTCCACTCGTTGCGGAGGTTTGAAATCTTGTTGTCAATTTCAGTACTATTGGCAACCAAGTTGACAATGTTGTTGTTTACTTCAGTGTTGCTGGTGACGCTGTGCTGTAAGCGCTGGTCGATGTACTGGTTGAATTCCTCATTATTATTGACAAGCTTCTGAATAATGAGTCTGTTGAATGTGTCTGTACCACCTATGATGTTGCTCAGTTCATCCACATGCTGTGTAGCCAGATTGATGAATGTCTGATTCCACTCGTTGCGCAGGTTGGAAATCTTGTTGTTAATTTCAGTGCTGTTGGCAACGAAGTTGACAATCTCGTTGTTCACTTCAGTGTTGTTGGTGACACTGTGCTGTAAGCGCTGGTCGAAGTACTGATTTAACTCCTCATTGTTATTCACAATGTTGTGAGTAATCGCAGAGATGTGATTTTGTACTTTTTGCTCATAAGTGTTGTCAATTTGCTGGCTGACGTACTGGTCAAGGTCAGTATTGTTATTGACAAGCTTCTGAATAATCAGTCTGTTGAATGTCTCTGTGCCACCTATGATGTTGCCCAGTTCATCGACGTGCTGCGTAGCCAGATTGATGAATGTCTGATTCCACTCGTTGCGCAGGTTGGAAATCTTGTTGTTAATTTCAGTGCTGT